>CAYZKE010000106.1:1200-9077 GCA_964478505.1 uncultured Loktanella sp. | reverse complement strand
CAGCATATCCTGGGTAATCAGGGTGATACCGCGGTCGGTGACACGGAACCACTTGGCGTCCTCATGCGGGTCCTCACCCACCACAAGACCCTCGGGGATCACAACGCCACCATCGACAACGACCTGTCGCAGTCTGGCCGAGCGGTGGACGACGACATCCGGCAAGATAATAGCATGATCCAGCACGGCGTAGGAATTGGTGTGCACATTGGTGAAAAGCACCGAATTGCGCACCTCGGTCCCTGAAATGATGCAGCCGCCCGATACCATCGACGAAATCGCCATCCCGCGCCTGTCGCGTTCATCATGGATGAATTTTGCAGGCGGCACGCTCTCGTTATAGGTCCAGATCGGCCAGCTCTTGTCCCAGAGATCCAGTTCGGGCGTGAAATTCGTCAGATCAATATGGGCCTGCCAGAAGGCATCAACTGTACCGACGTCTTTCCAATAGGCCGGCGCGCCCTCGGCGCGGACGCAGCTTTCATCGAACCGGTGCGCCATGGCTTTGCCGTTCTTGACGATGTCGGGGATCAGGTCGTTGCCGAAATCATTCGAGGAGTTGGGATCTTCGGCGTCTTTGATCAGAAGGTCACGCAAGAATTTCCAGTCAAAGACATAAATCCCCATCGACGCCAGCGCCATATCGGGGTTGTCGGGCATCGCGGGCGGGTCGGCGGGTTTTTCCAGAAAACTGGTAATCCGCCCGGCATTATCGGTCGCCATCACGCCAAAGGCAGTCGCCTCTTCGCGCGGCACGGTCAGGCAGCCCACGGTGACATCTGCACCGGTTTCAACGTGCTGGCGCAGCATGATTTCATAGTCCATCTTGTAGATATGATCACCGGCAAGGATGATTACGTAATCCACATTATAGCTGTCCACGATGTCGATGTTTTGGGTCACGGCATCGGCAGTGCCTTTGTACCAGCTTTCATTGCCTCCGCGCTGTGAGGCGGGCAGCACATCGAGAAACTCGTTGCGTTCAGCACGGAAAAAGTTCCAGCCGCGCTGGGTATGACGGATCAGGCTGTGCGCCTTGTACTGGGTGGCAATCGCCATTTTGCGGATGCCGGAATTGACGGCATTGGACAGAGCGAAATCAATGATCCGCGCTTTGCCGCCAAATGGCACCGCAGGTTTGACGCGGCGGTCGGTCAGTTCCTTCAGGCGGCTTCCCCTTCCCCCTGCCAGCACGAAAACCATAGATCTTTGTGTGATACGCTTTGTTGGCATGTCGTCTCCCCCTCTTTATCCCTAATTTTACGTAGTTTGCTTGCGCAAAACGACCACCGACAAGGGCGGCAGCGTCAGCCGGATCGACTGCGCCTGCCCGTCAGCGGGGCTATTTTCCGTCGTGCATCCTCCCAGATTACCACGGTTGTCACCGCCATAGACTGCGGCGTCAGTATTCAGCACTTCCTCCCAGAAACCGGCCTCTGGCACGCCGACCTGAAAGCCCTCACGGGTCACAGGCGTGAAGTTGCACACGACCACGACGGGGGCATCACCGGCATTGCCACGGCGCAAAAAGGCAATTGTCGATTGGCTCGGATCATTGCTAATCCACTGGAAACCCGCCGCTTCGCAGTCTTTGACGTGCAGGCTTGGCGTTTCACGGTACAGCCTGTTCAGGTCACGTACCAATTGCTGCACGCCTTTGTTTGCGGGCTGCTCGGCCGCCCCCCAATTCAACTCCGCGTCGTGGTTCCATTCCTCGGGCTGGGCGAACTCGCACCCCATGAACAAAAGCTTCTTGCCCGGTTGGGTCCACATGAAAGCATAATAGGCGCGCAGGTTGGCGAATTTTTCCCAATCATTGCCTGGCATTTTCGCGATCATTGACCCCTTGCCGTGGACCACTTCGTCGTGGCTGATCGGCAGAATGAAATTTTCGGTAAAGGCCCAGTCGATGGGAAAGGTCATCAGATGGTGATCATACTGGCGATAAATCGGGTCTTTTTCCATGTAGCGCAGGGTGTCGTTCATCCACCCCATGTTCCACTTATACCCAAAGCCAAGCCCGCCCGCATGCACCGGCTGCGACACACCTGGAAAGGACGTGCTTTCCTCGGCCACGGTCATCACGCTGGTGTCGGCACCGTAGGCCGCGACATTCATGTCCTGAAGAAATGAAATCGCTTCATAATTCTCGCGCCCACCGTCTTTGTTGGGGACCCATTCGCCATCCTTGCGCGAATAATCACGGTAAAGCATCGAGGCCACGGCATCAACGCGCAAGCCATCAAGGTGGTATTCCTCTAACCAATACAACGCGTTGGCGACAAAGTAATTCTTGACCTCGCGTCGTCCGTAGTTCGGGATCAATGTGTTCCAATCCTGATGGAACCCTTCGCGCGGATCGGCATGTTCATAAAGCGCCGTGCCATCAAATTTCGCCAAACCATGCGCATCGGTCGGAAAATGCCCTGGCACCCAATCAAGCAGCACGCCGATGCCTTCGGCATGGGCGGTATCCACCAGATCACGGAATTCATTGGGCGGACCAAAACGGATCGTGGGCGCATAAAGACCAACGGGCTGATAGCCCCATGATCCGTCAAAAGGAAATTCGGACACAGGCAGCAATTCGATATGGGTAAAGCCCATGTATTTGACGTAGGAAACCAGATCGCGGGCATGTTCCTTGTAACTGAGTGGTCGCCCGCCATCATCGTAGCGCCGCCGCCATGATCCCAGATGCACCTCATAGATGGCCATCGGGCTGGCACGGTCGGCGCGCGCAGCGCGGGACTTCATCCATGTTTTATCTTTCCAGCCATATCCCGCCAGATCACGCACGACCGACGCCTGTTCAGGCGGATGCTGGGAGCCGAACCCCACCGGATCGGCTTTGTCGCGGGTCTGTCCATCAGCACCGGTGACCTGATATTTGTAAAGGGCACCATCGCCAACCTGGGGGATAAAAATCTCCCACACACCGGTTTGCCCGACGGGTCGCAAAGCGTGGCGGCGTCCGTCCCATGTATTGAAATCGCCAATCACGCTGACGCGTTGGGCGTTGGGGGCCCAGACGGCGAAATGGGTGCCCGCAACACCATGGTGTTTCATCACATGCGCGCCCAAAGCGCGCCAAAGCTCTTTATGGGTGCCTTCACCGATCAGGTATTCATCGACATCGCTGAGTACCGGATCAAAGGCATAGGGATCGCGTGTGGTAAAGGTGCTACCGTCCGGGTAGCGCATGGTCAGCGTATAGGTTTTGCCTGCCACAGGTGCCGCAAAAACATCGCCCGCAATACGCGCCAGAGGGGTGTCTTTCCCTGCAACAGTGGCAAAAACCTCAACCGCTGCGGGCTGGAACGTGACAATCCAGCGTTTCCGGCCACTTTTATGCGGCCCCAAGACCTCATAGGGCGCCGCGTGTCCCCCGCCATTCAGCGCCACCAGTACATCCTGCGTCAGAAAATCCGGTCTATCGACGCGATCAGAATTTGTCATGGTGTCACTCCGACGAATTTCTTTACATGCAAGACACTGCTACCTAACGAGGCTGACTCAAGCAGTGCCACCACGCTACGTCAACAAAAAGGGTTAGCGCTAACGCTACATGACCCGACTTACGACTCGGGTGCAAGCACCAGACGTGACAGACGCCCCGCCAAAGGCAACAAACAGGCCTGCAATGAATGGTAGATATCAGGCTTGCCGGTGAAGATTGAACTTGTGGGCTGGCCATGGTTGTCGATGGCAGGATACCAGCCGCCGCGCGCGTGATCGATGAAATGCGCATCCGCGAAATCCCACAAGCGCCTGTACCAGATCTCGTCGGCTGGGTTTCGGTCCATGACAATCAGGGCCGCCATCGCACCAATCGCCTCGGTGACAGGCCACCAGAACCGCGATCCATCGGCAACCTTTCCGTCAAAATCAAGCGTATAGGCCAAGCCCCCCTCGGGCAGCCATGCATCGGCAAGGGCACGTTCAATCAGATTGCGCGCAGCTTGGGGCGCGCCATTCGCAGGCCGCCCGGATAAATCCCAGTGCTGGAGCGCCAAACGCCCCAGTTCAAACGAATGGCCCGGCGTTGTGCCCGCAGGGCGGAACATGTGATTACCCGCGTAGCTGCGATCAATCTGCCAGTACTCCGTGTAATGCTCGGGCAAGCGCCACCCATTCTGCGGCGCCATCTGATGGACAAAAAATTCGAGAATACGTCCGGCGCGGTCAAGAAACAGCGCCTCGCCCGTGGCCTCATAGGCCGCCAGCAAAGCCTCGACACCATGCATATTGGCGTTCATCCCGCGATAGGTGGAAAACGGGGTCCAGTCACGGTTCCACTCATCGCTGAACAGACCCGCGCCCTCTTCCCAGAACCGTTGGTCCAGCACCTCGGCAATATCCGCCAGAAGCGCATCGGCATCTGGATGACCCGCGATCTTTGCGCTGCTCGCGGCCAGCAAGACAAAGACATGGCCATAAGCCAGCTTGCGTTCATCATGCACGCCCTTGTCTGACAGCGCCCAAAAATAGCCTCCATGCACAGGGTCTTTGTGGTGACTTGCAATATAGGCCATGCCCCGATCAATGATCCGGTCTGCCCCTTGATACCCGCGCAAGTGGCCAAGGCTGTAGGCATGGATCATGCGTGTGGTCGCATGCAGTTCCTGCACATCCGAACCCAGCGGTTTCCCCGCGTGATCCAATTGTGAAAATCCCGGCGCATCCCCGGCACTGGCCGCAAAAAACTCCAACTGGCTATCGCTTTGGGCAGCAAGCCACGCGCAGTGGTCCGGATCGTCTATCCAAAAGCCCTCTGCGTCAGCGGGCCCGAGATTTCCACTTTGCATGTCAGTCATCATTGCTTCGGCACCCTGCTTTGGCTGTCTTGCGCAGCACGCCAAATATGCGAAGTTCCTTGATCGTGATGCAAGACCGGAAAGCTAGCCCGCGACCGCGAGATAGGCGCGGATCGTTGCCGTCGTGCCTTTTGTCCAGAGCATATCTAGCCACGCCGCAAAGGCATCGGCGAAACGTGGCTCTTGGCCGAGTGTGCCATAGTACTTTCCCTGTTTCAGCCACAGCACCGGATTTTCGCGCGCGTCTTGCGCCATTGCCTGCAACGCATCCCAATCGGGATCGTTTGGTGCAATCGCGCTGCCATCTTCGCGCAGGCCTGCACACATGCGCGCCCAGATCGCCTCAACCAACGCAAGCCCTGCAACGGGTGTTCCTGCGGCCAGCCCGTCCTGAATTGACGGGATCAAGAATCCGGGGTGCCGCGATGAGCCGTCAAAGGCCACACGCCGCGTCGTGTCGACGATCCGTGTGTTGGAGAACCGGCGCGAGATCAGATCAACATAGGCATTGGGTTCCATGCCGGGCACCGCCTTGAGGTGCGGCAGGATTTCGCGTGTGGCGACCTTTTCAAAAAGCGCGCGAATATCGTCATTGGCCATACATCCCGAGATCGTCTCGATCGACAGCAACTCGCCCGCATTCGCGATGATCTGGTGGCCGCCGTTCAGCACGCGGATCTTCATCGCCTCAAAGTCATGCACGTCATCTGTGAAGGTCGCACCAACAAGGTCCCAATCGGGCCGGCCAGCGCAAAAATCATCCTCGATCACCCACTGGCGAAAGGTTTCATGCGTCACTGGGCAAGCGTCATCAATGCCGAGGCTGCGCACAAGTGCAAGTTCATTCGGACCCGTCGCAGGGACGATGCAATCGACCATCGAGTTGGGGAAACTGGCGTGGTCATTGATCCAGTTCGCGAGGTCTGGATCCGAAAGACGCGCCAAGGACACAACTGTCTGGCGCAGGATCGCGCCATTGCCTTGCAGGTTGTCACAACACAGGCAGGTGAACGGCCCAACCCCTGCCGCACGGCGCTTCTTCAGGGCCGCAATCATCGCGCCAAAAGCGGTGACAGGCATATCCGGCGTCTTTGCGTCATGCAGGATATCGGGGTGTGCGGCGTTGAAGCCCTTGGTGGCGGGATCCAGATAATAGCCGCCTTCGGTAACGGTCAGCGCGACAATGCGAATTGCCGGATCAGCCATTTGCGTAATCAGTGCGGCGTTGCTTTCTTCTACTGGTACGAAATCGATCATGGAACCGACAACCTCGGCTGTGCTTCCTGCCGGATCCAAGGCAATCAGTGTGGTCAGGTAATCCTGTGCGGCCAATCGTTCACGTTGCGCCGCGTCGCCTGCGCGTACACCGGCACCGACAATCGCCCAATCATGGGCCAAGCCTTTTTGCATCAGGGAATGCAGGTACCATGCCTGATGGCCACGATGAAAATTGCCCAGACCGATATGGACAACCCCCGCCGTGAGCGCAGAGCGGTCATAGGTTGGGCGCGCAATATCATCAGGCAACGCTGCAAGCGTTGCATTGCTCAGTTTGATCAGATCAGTACTTTGCCGGATATTCATCAGCTCATCCAATTTCCGCCGTCGACGTTATAGGTTTGCGCAACGATGTATTCTGCCGCATCGCTGGCCAGAAAGACGGCCATGCCTGTCAGGTCCTCGGCGGTGCCCATCCGGCCGTATGGCACAGCATTGCCGACTTCCTTCTTCTTCTGCCCTGGTGCTTTGCCTTCGTATTTGGCAAAAAACGCATCCACCCCTTCCCAGTGTTCGCCGTCCACCACACCGGGGGCGATGGCGTTGACGTTGATCCCGTGGGCAATCAGGTTCAGCCCTGCCGATTGCGTCAGGCTAATCACCGCCGCCTTGGACGCGCAGTAGACCGCAACAAGGGCCTCTCCCCGCCGGCCTGCCTGCGAGGCCATATTGATGATGCGGCCCTTGATACCGCGTTCGATCATATGGGCGGCGACGGCCTGCATCGTGAACAGGGTGCCTCCGACATTGATATCAAAGACACGCCGATAGTCGGCGTGGGTGATCTCTGAAATCGGGGCTGCCGTAAAAATCGCGGCGTTGTTGATCAGAATGTCGATCTGGCCCAGCGCCTCGGCGGCCTCACTTACCGCCGCTTCGATGCTGGCTTGCTCCGACACGTCCAACTTGACGGCCACAGCACCTTGGATCCCGGACGCCGCCTCCTGCGCCCGCGCCAGATCAATATCCGCAATCGCAACGCGCGCGCCTTCAGCCGCATAGGCCTTGGCAAAGGCAAGCCCGATGCCGCGGGCGGCCCCTGTAATCAGCGCAGTTTTACCGGCCAGTTGCATCAGTCAATCCGCAGACCTTGAGCATCAAAGCGGTGGAGTTCGTGCATCCGCGGATTCAGATGGATCGTGTCACCATGCGTGAGGTTGATGTCGCCAATTGCACGGACAGTGATCGTCTCTGTCAGACCCGTATTGTGGATATGGAAGAACGTGTCAGAACCAAGGTGTTCGGCCACGCCGACAGTGCCCTGCCACATGCCGTCGCTTTCGACCACGTCGATATGTTCGGGGCGAATACCGATCGTGGCCGCGTCATGTTTGGCAGCCTCTTCGCCGCCGATCAGGTTCATTTTGGGCGAGCCAATAAAGCCTGCCACAAAAGTGTTGCGCGGGCGGCGGTAGAGTTCGAGCGGAGAACCGACCTGTTCGATCACACCGGCCTGCAAGACCACGATTTTATCCGCCATTGTCATGGCTTCGACCTGATCGTGGGTCACGTAAACCATGGTCGTCTTGAGCTTTTTATGCAGCTCGGAAATTTCCATCCGCATGCCAACACGCAAAGCCGCATCAAGGTTGGACAAAGGTTCGTCGAACAGAAAGGCGGAAGGTTCGCGCACAATCGCACGCCCAATCGCCACACGCTGACGCTGACCACCGGACAACTGCCCCGGACGCCGGTCGATATAATCGGCAAGGTTCAGCACCTCGGCTGCGGCATTCACGCGGCGGTCAATTTCAGCAGGGTCCATCTTGGCCATCCGCAACG
>CAYZKE010000106.1:0-1190 GCA_964478505.1 uncultured Loktanella sp. | reverse complement strand
ATCCAGACCTGCCATCTTCATCGGAAAGGCGATGTTCTTGCGCACCGACATATGCGGATAAAGCGCATAGGACTGGAAAACCATTGCAAGGCCGCGTTTCGCAGGCACCAGATCGGTGGCGTCTTTGCCGTCAATCTCGATATGGCCCGATGAGATATCCTCAAGCCCTGCAATCAGCCGTAAGAGCGTGGATTTACCGCAACCCGACGGGCCGACAAAGACCGTGAATTCGCCATCCTGAATGGTCAGATCAAGGGGTGGAATGACCTGCACATCGCCGAAGCTTTTCGTGACCTGTTTAAGTTGGATCTGTCCCATGTGTCAGGTTCCTTATTTCACCGCGCCGAACGTCAGGCCGCGGACAAGTTGTTTCTGGCTAAACCAGCCAAGGATGAGGATCGGCGCAATCGCCATGGTCGAGGCCGCACTGAGCTTGGCAAAGAACAGACCCTCGGGGCTGGAATAGCTGGCGATAAAGGCGGTCAGCGGTGCGGCGTTGACGGCTGTCAGATTCAGGGTCCAGAAGGCTTCGTTCCATGCCAGAATGAAGTTGAGCAACATGGTCGATGCAATGCCCGGAATAGCCATTGGCGTGAGCACATAGAGCAATTCCTGTGGCAAAGTTGCACCGTCCATCCGGGCCGCCTCGAGGATTTCGCCGGGAATTTCCTTGAAGTAGGTATAGAGCATCCAGACGATGATCGGCAGGTTGATCAGCATCAGGACAACCACCAGACCGGCGCGGCTATCCAGAAGTCCCAGCTGGATGAACAGCAGGTAGATCGGATAAAGCACACCAACCGCTGGCAACATCTTGGTCGAGAGCATCCAGAGGAGGATGTCTTTGGTCCGCTTGGATGGCACAAACGCCATCGACCAGGCAGCGGGAACCGCAATCGCAACACCTATCAGCGTCGACAGACCAGCGATGATGATCGAGTTCCACAAGAAGCGGGCATAGTCCGAGCGCTCCAACACAACACGGTAGTTTTCGAGCGTCCAATCAAACCCGAGAAAGATCGGCGGCGCCGCAATCGCCTGTGCTTCGGTCTTGAAGCTGGTCAAGATCGTCCAAAGGATCGGAAAGAAGATGAGCAGGCCAATCGCCCAGGCGATGGTGGTGTTGATCAGCTTCCGGCGGGGGGTAACAGAGCGTGCCATGATATTAATCCAGGTTCTTACCGACGATC
>CAYZKE010000105.1:3155-9079 GCA_964478505.1 uncultured Loktanella sp. | reverse complement strand
GAGGGTCACAATCCCACGCTAAGAATCGGTTAACAAGAGGTGAGCATGCGGCAAAGCGCAAAAGGACGTCAGCGTTCACGAGTATGGTGATAAATAAGATATGACCCGGCCTCTCGTGCATGGCGGCGGTGCGATCGCCGGAATCTGGCATCCAAGCCCAAGGTTTGAATCGTTGCCAACGCCCTTTACACACCGTAACCCTGTCAATTCAGGGGAGACTTGATGGGCGAAATCATACTAGTCCGGCACGGGCAGGCAAATTCAGCGGCAACAGACGAAGAAAGCTATGACCGGCTTTCTTCCTTGGGGCATCAACAGGCGAAATGGTTGGGGGAATACCTGTCAGAGCGCGAAGGCGCTTTCGACAAGGTGGTTTCCGGCAGCCTGCGACGCCATCAGGAAACCGCAGCAGGCATCGGCTATACCAGCCCGCTGATTGATCCGCGTCTGAACGAGATGGATTACTTCAATCTGGGGCAGGCGCTTGAGGATGTGCACGGTGTGCCGTTTCCCGGACCGGATGAATTTGCAGCGCACGTCCCGCAGGTCATGGAAGCATGGCATAATGCCGAGATCATGGGGAACGAGACTTTCGCCTCATTCGAGAGCCGCGTGACCTCTGTGCTGCAAGAGGCCGCCAAACCCGGTGTCCGCGTGCTTTGCATCACATCTGGCGGGGTCATCGGGATGATCATGCGGCATTTGCTTGATTTGAACCCGACGCGGATGGCGCATGTTCTGCTGCCGATCATGAATAGCTCGCTCCATCGCATTCACGTCATACCGCAGGGGCCGATTTTGGCCAGTTTCAACGCCATCCCGCATCTGGACCGGGATGACCGCCTGCATGCCCGCACACATTATTAAAGGATCGCCCCATGTTGAGACTTCACTACGCCCCCAGAACCATTTCGGTGGCTGTTGCGATCATTCTGGAAGAATGCGGTACCCCGCACGAAAAGATCCGCGTCGACTTTGCCAGCGGGGAACAAACAAAGCATGATTATCTGAAAATGAATCCAAAAGGGCGCGTCCCCACGTTGGAAACACCTGACGGCATCCTGACCGAGACCCCTGCCATTCTGGAATACATCGCCCCGCAACTGGTGCCGGAGGACGCATTCGCCGCCGCCAAGATGCGCGAACTGATGTCTTATCTGAATGGTACCATGCATCCGCATCACGCCCATGGGCTGCGCGGTGAACGTTGGGCGGATGAACCCAGCTCCTTTGCGGATATGAAGCGCAAAGTACCCCAACGCATGGCAGAGTGCGCCGCCCATCTGGAGGAATACCTGCCAAGCCTGCCCTTTGAGAGCGGCAAGCTGGATGTTTTGTCTGATGCCTACCTTTATGTTGTCCTCAGCTGGCTCCCGGGGGACGGTGTGGATATCGCGCACTATCCACGGCTGGTGGCGTTTCAGCACGAAATGAACACACATGCCTCTGTGCAGGCCGTCTTTGAAAAGGGGCTCCTGTGATGACCCATCTATGGGTACGCGCGGAAAGCCGCGACAACGAGGAACGCGTCGGAATCACGCCGCAGGGTACTGCCAAGCTGATTGCGGCAGGGTTTCGGGTGACCGTGGAAGAAAGCACGCAACGTATTCTACCACTGGCCGATTATGTTTCAGCAGGGTGTGCGGTCGCACCCGAGTTCTCTTGGCCCGATGCGCCTGATGACGCGATCATCTTTGGACTGAAGGAACTGCCCAGCGATGGATCGCCTCTGCGCCATCGCCACATCATGTTCGGCCACGCCTATAAAGGGCAGCCTGCGGGCCAAGTCCTGCTCGATCGCTTCAAGGCGGGCGGTGGCACGCTTTATGATCTCGAATATCTCACGCATGAGGACGGGCGGCGTGTTGCCGCGTTCGGCTATTGGGCTGGCTATGCGGGGGCGGCGGTGTCTCTGATGTGCTGGATTGCGCAACAGCATGGCCGTATCGCGGGACCGGTCAACGCCTATCCCAGTGCAAACCACCTGCTGGCCGACTTGCAAGAGGCTTTGATGGCCTTGGGCACCGACCGCCCGACCGCGTTGATTATTGGCGCCTTGGGCCGTGTCGGCAGCGGGGCCGCCGATCTGTGTACCGCAATGGGGGTCGCAACCACGCAATGGGATATGGCGGAAACCGCCTCGGGCGGGCCGTTTCCCGAAGTGCTACGCCACGACATCTTTCTCAACTGTATTCTGGCACGCCCCGGTACGCCGGTCTTTGTCCCGGCAAGCGCCAAGACCGCCCCGCGCACCCTGTCTGTGATTGGCGATGTGGCCTGCGACCCGGACAGCGATTTTTCTCCGATCAAGGTCTATGACCGCACAACGACATGGGATGCACCAGCGCTGCGCGTGCATGACAACCCGGTGCTGGATGTCACAGCAATTGACAACCTGCCTTCGATGTTACCGGCGGAAAGCAGCGCGGATTTTGCCGACCAGCTTTTGCCGCATCTGATGACGCTACCCCAGATAGATGGCGGCGTCTGGGGCAGAGCGCAGGCGTGGTTTGAAAGGGCTGTGCGCTGATCAGGTAAGGTGGATCAAGATCCACCTTACGCGGGCCGGTAAAGATCATCCTCGGCTTCTGACGGATCCATACCAAGGGCTGCCATCCCCGCCTCCAGATGATCGGCCAGATGTGGCGACCCTTTCAGATAGCTGGCTGTCGGTGTTGTCGCCTCTCGCGCAGCCGTGGCAAGTGCCTCGGCCAGTTCTTCAGCCTCGAAGCTGCCGCGCCCGATCCAGAAGACTGCGACAAGCCCCGTTTTCTCATCGTCATTGAGCTGATCGACAAATCCGTCAAATTCATTCTCGGCGCGATCAAGTTCGCGCGCCAGAATGATGACTTCTGCAATTTTATCTGCCGTAATTGGTAACATTGGCGCATCTCCTTTGGGTCAACCATGCAGAATGCACACAAGGGCGACCTTGATCTGGCGCAAGCCATGTCGCGTTCCCGCCCGACTATTTCTTGTCGCGGGCGGCTTTCTCTTCCTTGGTCAGCTTATTGTTCCAAACATTGTTGCTCAGACCAAGCTCGGCCGCCAAAGGTTTGGTTTTGCCGACATTGACCTTGCCGCCTTTGGCCAGGAATTCCTGAATAAGCGCATCGTCGGTGGTTTCTTTGGGGACTTGTTTCATAACTTCACGCTATCCGAGCAAAGGCAGCGGGGCAACGATTGCTTTCAACGCAATCCCGCACAGAAAAAACCCCGCCATCACAATGGACGGCGGGGGAAAAGTTAGTGCTCGCGTGCCCATCCAGTATTGGACAGGCTTGCCGCAGGCACCGGCGGTATCAACTTTGGTAAAACTTAGTGTTTCGCCATCTCTGAGCGGATCTGCTGGCGCAGCAGATCAATGGGCACTTTCTGCCCGTCGCGTTTAAATTGCCAATAGGTCCAGCCGTTGCAGCTTGGTGCGCCTTCAAGGAAGGCACCGACCTGATGGATTGATCCTTTGATGTCGTCACCGATCAGCGTGCCATCGGCACGGACCTTGGCTTTGTGACGGCCATTCATGCTCCACAATTCCTCGCCGGGGCGCAGCATGCCGCGTTCGACCAACACGCCGAAGGCAACACGCGGTTCGGCACGTTTCGAGGTCGAGACCTCCAGCGCTTCCTTGTCGAATTTGCGGGTATTCTTGATGCGCTTCTCGGCCACCTTGCGGTAGGCCTCTTCGCGCTCGATCCCGATGAAATCGCGGCCCAGCATTTTTGCGACCGCGCCCGTGGTGCCAGTCCCGAAGAAGGGGTCAAGGACCACATCGCCGGGGTTAGTGGTGGCAACAAGGACGCGGTGCAACAGGGACTGCGGTTTTTGCGTGGGATGCGCCTTTTCGCCCATCTCATTCTTCAGCCGCTCATGACCGGTGCAGATGGGCAGAACCCAGTCAGACCGCATCTGAACGCCCTCGTTGAGGGCCTTGAGCGCTTCGTAATTGAAGGTGTACTTGCTGGCTTCTTCTTTCGAAGCCCAAATCAGTGTCTCATGGGCGTTGGTCAGGCGCTTGCCCCGAAAATTCGGCATCGGGTTGGATTTGCGCCAGACAACATCATTGAGAATCCAGAACCCCTGGTTCTGCAACTCAGCTCCCATGCGGAAAACGTTGTGATAGCTGCCGATGACCCAGATCGCGCCATTGGGCTTCAGCAGACGGCGGGCGGCGGCCAACCATGCTTTGGTGAACTGGTCATAGACCTTGAAGCTGTCGAACTGGTCCCATGCGTCATCGACGGCATCGACCTTGGAGTTATCGGGACGATGCAGATCGCCCTTGAGCTGTAGATTGTATGGGGGATCCGCAAAGATCAAATCAACAGACCCTGCGGGCAGGCTGTTCATCACCTCGATGCAATCACCATCAATAATCGTATTCAGCGGGAGCGCTTGCGCACCCTTCGTTTTCGTTTTGATCGTCATAACTTGCCTCTAAGCCCCGGCGGGTGTTCCCGCTCTTTGGTTGAGCCCAATGTGAGTCAGAGGCGATTCCAAGTCAAAATCTTTATTGATTCAGTCACTTACGTTTTTATCTTGATACAAGATATTGTGTATCGGCCTGAATGAACGCCTATGGTGTTCAGACACGCCAAACTGCTCAAGCCCCAATTTATGTTGGGCTGTGGGGTATCCGGCGTTGTTTTCCCAGCCGTAGTGGGGGTGCTGTTGCGCCAATGCCACCATGTGTCTGTCGCGCCACACTTTGGCGACGACAGAAGCGGCCGCGATACTCAAACTGCGTCCGTCGCCTTTGATAATTGTCTCGGACGGGATCACCAAATCACGCGGCACCATATTGCCATCGATCAGGGCATAGTCGGCGGTTTGCCGCAGGCCCGCGACCGCGCGGACCATCGCGATATGAGAGGCGCGCAAAATGTTATGGATATCAATCTCGGCTACTGTCGCCTCGGCGATAGACACGTCCGCCACCACCAGCAATTCATCATAAAGCGCATCACGCTTTTTCGCGGTCAGTTTCTTACTGTCATTCAATCCGGCGGGAATGTTTGCAGGAGCAAGAATTACTGCCGCCGCAACGACTGGCCCCGCCAGTGGGCCGCGCCCGACCTCATCGACGCCGGCAATCTGCAAAAAGCCGCGCGCCTGGGCAGCTTGTTCGAAACTGAAATCAGGTTTGGTCATAAGGTCAGTGACCAGAACAAAGCTGTCACTTCAAGGAAAAAGGGGCAGAGAGCCATGTCCAACCTCTCTGCCCCATACTGGGCGTCGCCATATCACGCTCTAAGCGGCGTACTTGTTACTGGCAGATCACCCAAGGTGGTGCGGCAACTGGGGCAAGCAGCCGCACACCTGCCCGACTTAGTTGTGTCGGTCAGTCCGGTAGCCTTGCTCGCGCAGGCAAAGGGGATCAAAGCCGTTACGTGGCCCGTTGCTGGTCCAGACGCGGACGGCGCAGCGCTCGGGCAGGCGGCTTGCAAAACGGTAGTTGTTTTCAAGGCAGCGCTTGCCAAACATGCGTTGGGTGCCAAAGCGCGTCTCGACATGGCGCAGGCAGGCATAGGGCAAGGTGCGACGGTTCTGGCGGCTGCGTTCTTCCTGCCGGTTCAGGTCAGACCAACCGTTGTTGCGGTTGATACCGTTCCACTGCTGGGTATTACGCGCGGGGGTGGCGGGCTCTGCACGACGATTGTTCTGCTCGATCGCAGAGCCAATGACCGCGGCGGCAGCCAATCCAATGATCAGTTTTCCGACATCTTCGCGATCCAGCCCTTGGGCATAGGCGGGGGTCATGGTCGCAAAGGTCAGCGACAGCGCGGTGATGGCAGCAGTCATTGATTTCAACATGGTGGTTCCTTTCGGTTCAAATGCCTATCGAGCGGCGATGAACCGAAAATGCGGTAGCAGTAGCTTGCCAAACAATAACGAGGGATGGTTATAGGATTGCCATCGCGATA
>CAYZKE010000105.1:0-3055 GCA_964478505.1 uncultured Loktanella sp. | reverse complement strand
AGCAGTAGCTTGCCAAACAATAACGAGGGATGGTTATAGGATTGCCATCGCGATAACATTGGGCGTTATTGAATATCACAACTGCTTTGGATCAGGTGGGGGCATGAAAAACATTTCTTTCTCATTCATGGCGCTCATGCTGAGCACGACCCTCGCGCAAGCCGCTTGCTATGCCGATTACAAGGCCAAGCAGGACGATCCACTGCGGCTGCACTACGGTGTGGCCGAGGTGCGGGGCGACTGCTCGGTTGGATCGGCCGAAAGCCAACTGCGTGACCGGTTGGCCGGTAACGGTTGGCAGCTCTTGAATGTGCTGGGCGTCTTTGATGACGCTGGCCTTGATGAAAGAAAGGACAGCGCAGGTGAGTTCTTCCTCCGCTACTGAAGCGCGCGAAATCGGCAACAAGATCGTTATCGCAGGGATCGCGGCAATTGTTCTGATTCTGGCAATTGCCGCCGTGCTGCTATTTATCAACCTGCCGGATGCCAATGCATTCAATATGCGTGTTGAACGGCTTTTTATTGAAAACGACAACCTGACCAGCAACGCCGAAATCAAGCTGCTGGAAATCCTCGCAGGATCCGGCACGGCATTCTCCGATACGCTGGCCTCTTACCGCTTTGTGATCTTCGTTCTGCTGGTCTTTGCGACGGCGCTCTTGATTGCTGCTGTCGCCTTCCTTGTCATGCTGATTGCCCTGAACCGCCGGATGGGCCGCATTGAGCGACAAGGGATCGAGGTGAACTCTCTCACAATCAGCCGCGATCAAAAGGCGGTGTATCTGAATGATTTTGAATTCAAACTGACCGATGCCGCGATTGAAACACTTTCGGTGCTGGCCGAAGCACGCATGGACGACGAAGTTCTGACAGGGGCTGAAATCGAAGGGGTGATCTCGGGGCGCGATGCCGCCGACTGCGATGAGGCCGCAGGGGCAACCCGCATCAAACGCCTGCGCGACACATTGGGCAACCAGATGATGAGCGAACTTCTGGTCAAGAACATCGCCCGCAAAGGCTATGTTCTGGCCATCGACAAAGACGTCATTCGCATGATCTAGCGGCGCAGGGTATCACCCGCCGCAAGGATCGGTTCCAGCGCAATGATGGGGCCGTCCGGCACGTCCTCACCGGCATTGAGCGCCGCGATAATCTGCGCGGCTTTCTGGCCAATCTCACGGCGGCACGCATCCATCGTGGCCAACCGGCGCGGCAGGCCATCCAAAAGCTCGACCCCGTTGAAACCAGCCAGCCCCACCTGGCCTGGCACATCAATGCCCTGTTCCAGCAGATACAGCAGGCCACCCGCACCGATCATATCATTTGAGTAGTACAAGAAGTCCAGATCAGGCGTGCGTTCGATCATCTTGGCCGTCATCTCGCGCCCTTTGGCAAGGGCCGAGCCGCCGGAATAGAATTCCTGATCCGCGATCTCGATGCCTGCCTTTGCAAGCGTCCGCGTGAACCCCTCGAACCGCTTGCGCGCGCGGTGATCGAGCGGCATCTTTGTGCCCATAAAGCCGATCCGCTTGTAACCGGCGGCAATGATCTCTTCCGCCATCTTGCGCCCTGCGCGGCGGTGCGAAATACCGACGCAATGGTCGATCGGTTCGCCATCGGTATCCATGATTTCGACTACCGGAATGCCCGCCTGCCGCAGCATGGCTTGCGACGCCTCAGAATGCTCAAGCCCTGCGATAATCACACCCGAAGGCCGCCATGAGAGCATTTCAAAGAGAACTTTCTCTTCTTTTTCAGGCAGGTAATCTGTCACGCCGACCACCGGCTGCAGATCGGTACCCTCCAGCGTCTCGGAAATCCCCGAGAGCACCTCTGGAAAAACCATGTTGCCCAGTGATGGAATAATCACCGCCACCAGATTAACGCGCTGCGAGGCAAGCGCGCCTGCGATCTTGTTGGGGACATAGCCCAGCAATTTCGCGGCATCCTGTACTTTCTGCCGTGTCGCAGCGCTGACGTCCCCTTTGTTACGCAGCACGCGGCTTACGGTCATTTCACTTACCCCGGATGCTTCGGACACATCGCGCAAGGTCAGTGGGCGTCTTGGTTTGTTCGTCAAATGAAGGGTCCCGTCCGTGGTTTCGTCTATTGTTAGCGAGGCTTTGCGACAAAAGCCAGAACCGCATGACAGTTGACCAATTCAGCAAAGCGATGCATTCAACACATCGGGTGGTCCCGTGGCTCAACTGGATAGAGCAGCCCCCTCCTAAGGGGCAGGTTGCAGGTTCGAATCCTGCCGGGGTCACCATTAATCACGCGATTACCTGTGTTTGCGGAACAGCTTTTTGTTCAGTGCCACGAACCGGTCAATTGGCCATGTCCAGAATGACGGGTCTTTGGCCCGCAGGTAGACATAGCCAAGCCAGCTGGCCAATGCAGCACCAATGACATCGACAATCAGGTCGCCCATTGTGTCCCGCAGCCCTGATTTCTGCATGTTCAGCCCGAACCACTGGTCCATTGCATATTCAAAGATTTCCCAACACGCACCGACGGTTACCGCCAGACCGAACGCCATCAGACACATCGCCCATGGTGGCGCGGCAAAGCGGTCGCCCTCGAACATCATCAGCACAAAGATGAACCCGACCAAACCAAAGCCAATGGCGGATGAGCCGTGCAGTGCAATGTCCCACCACCAGAACCGCTCATAAAAATCAAAGGCTTCACCCATAAAGATCGAGGCGATCACAAAGATAGTGACGGCAGTGACGAAAGGCAGTGGCAAGGTGATGTCGAGCCTGCGGGCCAGGAAAAGCGGCGCCAATGACAATGACAGCGTTGCAAGAGCGACAAATGTAAGCGACCAGCGCCCTTCATACGCAGCCGCGACCGCTGCCAGAATCAAGAGTGCCCATAGGCCTCGGACCAGATATCCTTGTTGGCGCAGTTCCACTCTCACACAGGCGACCTCTATTTATATTGAATTTCCTACATATATGACGCCCATGTTAAACTCCCGCAAGAACCGCACCCTCCGGCTGGCCAGTTACAACATCCGCAAGGCGCGCGGTCTTGATGGCCGTCGTGATCC
>CAYZKE010000104.1:8171-9104 GCA_964478505.1 uncultured Loktanella sp. | reverse complement strand
CAAAGCAAACAGAGCAAAGAAACCTGCCGTTCAAGCAGATTGCGACCACTTTATCCACATTGATGCTTGTTTGGATGACTTTGCAGCTTTTTCAGGACAATCCGGCGACGCAAACCGTGCCCTACAGTGCCTTCAAGTCACAAATCGAAGACGGCACAATCAAGCAAGTCACACTGGACGAAACAATCATAGTCGGTACGCTGGAGGGGGCCGTCACTGGCGAAGCGACACAACTGCGAGCGGTCCTGCCTGTCCAAAACGATCCCGGCCTGTTTCCACTTCTCGAAGCGCAAGGCGTTACGATCACAGCAGTGAATTCTGCCGGTGGATCAGTCTTTGTCTTTCTGTTGCCATGGCTCTTTATCATCATTTTTTACATCTGGCTGTTTCGCCGCACAAAGACCAGTATGCCCGGTCTTCCCGGAGGGATGGGTGATTTGATGTCCGGACGCTTTCTAAAGCCGGTCAACCCAGCAAACAAAATCACATTTGATGACGTGGCAGGCCAGGAAGCTGCCAAGCGGGAAGTCTCTGAACTGGTTGAGTTTCTGCGCGACCCTGACAGGTTCGCCAAAGTCGGTGCTCAGGTACCGCATGGGGTTTTGCTTATGGGCCCTCCGGGAACCGGCAAGACGCTTTTGGCCCGCGCCCTTGCCGGCGAAGCGGATGTACCGTTCTTCTCTACGACAGGGTCCGCGTTTATCGAAGTCTTCGTGGGTGTCGGCGCAGGCCGTGTTCGCAAGATGTTCGAGGCGGCAAGAAAGGCAGCCCCGGCGATCATCTTTATTGACGAACTTGACAGTATAGGGCGCACGCGTGGCACAGGTTTGGGTGGCGGGAATGATGAGCGTGAACAAACACTCAATCAGATACTTGCCGAACTTGATGGGTTTTCGGGAAAAGAAGCCGTCGTTGTTCTGGCAGCGACAAACC
>CAYZKE010000104.1:7003-8100 GCA_964478505.1 uncultured Loktanella sp. | reverse complement strand
TTCAGGTACACCTGGCTTTTCAGGTGCTGATCTCAAAAATTTATTGAATGAAGCTGCAATCACGGCAGCACGGTCATCAGCGAATGAAATCCATGCAGCGGACATTGATGAAGCGCGCGACAAAGTAATGATGGGTACGGTGCGTACTTTGGCCATCCAGCCTGATGAACGGCACCGCCTTGCAGTCCATGAAGCCGGGCACACCACTGTCGCACATTTTCTGCCCGAAGCGGACCCACTCTATAAAGTGACGATCATTCCGCGCGGGCAGGCGCTTGGCGGTACACATATGCTGCCTGAGAACGAGCGTCATACCTTGCCGGAACCTTACTTGCGGGCGCAGCTTGCGACATTGCTTGCCGGGCGGGCAGCAGAGATGTTGTTGATGAAATCAGCAAGCTCGGGTGCGGATGACGACATCCGGCGTGCCACGGCCCTCGCACGTTCGATGGTGGGACGATGGGGCATGAACGAAGATATCGGACCGATTGACCTGCGCGATAGCGACGACCATCCTTTCTTGGGGCAAGCGATTGCGCGCCCCAGAAACTTCTCTGATGCAGCAGCAGCTCAGGTGGATGTAGCAGTACAATCATTGCTGAAAGAATCCGAAGCGAAGGCAATAGAGATTTTGACCCAAAACAAAGACAAGCTTGCGGCGCTTGCAAAGCAGCTTGAGCGTGAAGAAACACTTGATGCAGATGCGATCCGCAAATGCCTTGATCCCGACAATGTGACACCATTGCATGGCAAGTCTGTGAAGAGCTGAGGAGGGCGGCCCTTCCCGGCATTTGCGAAATAGTCCCTAGCCGTTGCGCTCTTGCGACTGAAATCAGGAAATCTCAAAATGTAAGGCGTTTGCGCTATTCCCACTCCATCTGTTGGTAGGCGGTCTGGGCATTTCGGCCCGCGAGCGCCTCGAACTGTTCGAGATACGCGAATGCCGACTGGTCAACTTTCGGCGCATCAATGATGTCTCCGCCCGCATCGATCAGTGATCCTATCTTTTCACGAAGGTTCATCAGGTAGTCGTAGGTATCTGCCCGTGCACGTTCCATCGTTGTGGCGCGTCCGTGACCGGGAACAACATGCGCCGC
>CAYZKE010000104.1:5452-6993 GCA_964478505.1 uncultured Loktanella sp. | reverse complement strand
TGATGGAGCTCTGGTCACCGACCCCGAGGATACGCTCGACATAAACGATGTCGCCCGTGAATACGGTGGTGCGTGAGGGTACCCAGACAAAGCTGTCGCCGGGCGTATGGGCGGGACCGGAGTGCCTGATCTCGATACTCAGATCACCCAATTCGAGCACGTACTCCTCGGTAAAGGTGACGTCGGCATAGGACGGTTCGGTGCCTTCCAGCGCGTCGCCCAGCAGCGTTCGCAGCGCAGTCAGTTGCAGCGAGGCACGGCTGCGCTGGTCCTCAACGGCTGCTTCAGAGGCAATGACAGTGGCGCCCTGCGCTTGCCAGTAGCTGTTGCCAATCCAACGATGATCCTGCCCGCCGGTATTGATGACGTAGACGACGGGTTGATCGGTCACGGTTCGGATGGCCGTTTGGAGCGCTTCTGCGCCCTTCCATGAGCCGCCCGGGTCCACCAACACTGCACCCTGCGTGGTCACGATAAGACCAAACGTTGCGTTGTTGGCAAGGTTCTCGGGGCTGCGCTGCTCTTTCTCGCCCACGAGGGCCCAAACGTTGTCGATCACGGGCTGAACTTCTAACGCCTGTGCATTGGAAAGGGTGGGAATGGCCACAGCCACAGCGATGATAAGAGAGCGGATCATGCTTTGAGCCACGCTTCAAGCTTGGCCGCGTCGGGAAGGCCGCCAGTATGCACAAGCTTGCCGCCCACTGCCACGCCGGGCGTCGATATGACGCCAGCCATGGCAATCGATTTGGGGTCAGTCACCTTTTCGAGGTCAACTTCGATACCCAGTTTCTTGGCCGCGTCCCTGACCATTTGTTCGGTTGCATCGCATCTCTTGCATCCGGGGCCGTAGATCTGAACGGTTTTCATGGGTATCTCCTTTGAAATATTGGCATGCTCTCCCAGAGCATTCACATGATGATGTTGAACAAATAGCCGGTGGCGAGGATGCCTGCGGCAACAACGGCGAGAAAGATGGCGATCAGGCGATAGGTCAGCACCTGTTTCAGGATGATCATTTCTGGCAATGAAAGCGCGATGACCGACATCATAAAGGCCAGTGTCGTGCCAAGGGCCGCACCCTTATCCAGTAACGCCTCGACGATGGGAATGACACCCGCCGCATTTGTGTACATCGGCACGCCCACGGCGACGGCGGCAGGCACCGACCACCATTCGTCACCGCCCATGATTCGCGCCATCATCTCTTCCGGGACGTAGCCATGGATGGCGGCGCCGATACCGATGCCAATCAGCACCCATATCCAGACCTTGCCGACAATCTCACGCACCTGTCCAATGCCAATCTTGAGCCGGTCGACCATGGTAAGCCGCTCCGCTGGCAGATCGTTCAACGGGAGGGCGTTCAACTCCTGCACCCAGTCCTGCAGATAGCGCTCCAGATCCATGTGGCCCAGCACGAACCCCGCGACTGTGGCGATGGTGAAACCGAAGACAAGGTAGATCGTGGCGATCTTCCAACCGACGAGGCCGTAGAGCAGCCCGAGCCCAACGGGCCCCACCATCGGTCCCGCAATGAG
>CAYZKE010000104.1:0-5442 GCA_964478505.1 uncultured Loktanella sp. | reverse complement strand
TGTCCTCAACTTAACACTACTGCTTCAAGGATGTCTTCCTCTTTTAGAGGTATGTCTTGACGAGATTTTTGCAGTTGTCAAACCAATGGTTCCACCCCTTTTTCTAATTTGAGGAGTCTGATGATATATCCAGACGCGATCGCCAAACCCACACCAAAGCCAATATAAACAAGCGTTACTTTTAAGCCAAACAAACCCCACAGCAAGATCACGGCGACTTCGTTGACCATGGGCGCAGACATCAGATACGAAAAAGTCACGCCTAGGGGAATTCCGGCTTCCAAAAATCCGATAAAAAGCGGTACGGACGAGCAGGAACAGAACGGTGTGAAGACGCCGAGAAGCGCAGCCAACGGGTAACCGGCTATCTCGCGCTTGCCAGCGAGGATCGCGCGGGTTTTTTCAGGGCTGAACCAACTGCGCAACACACCGGTGACAAAGACGATTGCCGTGAGCAATATCAGCACCTTGGGCACGTCGTAGACGAAAAAGGCAATGGCAGCGCCCGTGTGGCTGTCCCGCGCGACGGGGAACAGTGACGTGACCCATTCCGAGAATGGGACCAGCTGGTGATAGACCGCCCACCAGATTGCAGCGACCATGGCTGTGCCGACATACCAAACCCTATCCGGCATTTGATGCGGCAGGTCTTGTGTCTTGGCGGTCATGCGGCTTCCTCTTCAAAACGTCTTTGGGTGGTCAGGACGGCGTAAATGACCGCGGTGGTTTCAGGCGCAAGATCCAGATGGCTGCAAGAACGCACCTCTTGCGCATCGCGACAATCCCGCGCCAGCCCGACACTTCAGCCACTTTCAAGTGCCCTGACATCCTGCTCGGACTTGCATTGAAGCGAGCCATCAGTTCACAGACACCATACTCACCGTCGCACCAGACGAAGACGCATGCAGCGCGACGGGTTGGATCGTGCGTTCAAGAAGACTTGCATAGAAAGATGGATATGCACTCAAACGCAGATGCGCTTTGATTTATATCAGGCCGTTGGAAAGACTGGATGATCAGTTGAGCTCAGTTTCTCTTGGGCGAACGTTATTCGAAGCGACGTGCAAGGCGACCAAAAGACTTGCCGCAGTAGGTTCTGCGTGCTGTTCTTACCAATCACAATATTGGAGAAGACTATGTCTAGCCAATTCGAACAACTAAAGCGGCGTATCAAAGAACTTGAGGAGGCGCTGGAAGCCGAACTCGAAGAGAAGCGGGGCAAGTTCCGCTACAAACTTGAACGAAGTCGCGTAGTCTTCGAAACCGACGTGCTTGCCCGGCATCGCGAAGCGCGTGAGGATCTGCTTCAATTTATCTCCAGAACCCGGCTTTTAGTATTGCTGACTGCGCCGTTCATTTACGCGCTAATATTGCCGTTTGTATTGCTCGATCTGTTCGTCAGTATTTATCAGGCTGTCTGCTTTCCAGTTTATGGAATACCGAAGGTTCCGCGCCGTGAGTATATCGTGATTGACCGGCAGAATCTCGGATACTTGAATGGTTTGCAGAAACTGAACTGCGTCTACTGTGGCTACGCGAATGGCTTGATTGGATGGGTAAGAGAGGTAGCGTCACGCACCGAGGCATACTGGTGTCCAATCAAACACTCCAGGAGCGTTGCCGGATCACACCCAAGACATCTTGCGTTCATCGATTTCGGAGACGAACAGCAGTTTCAGGACCGGGTCGAAGCACAGCGAAAAGCGCTTGGCGACGAAACTCAGAAAAATTGAGAAACGGATGCTGATTTTTGACCACATCGCATTTGCTCTTGGCGGCTCATCCTAGCCTATTTCTGCATTTTGCCGCCGTCTCTGCCGGTTGCCGTATTCGACACTTCGGGCTCAAAACTGTCGTTTGCGGCGCATTCCCAGTCAGGGTTTGCCCGACAACATCTGTTCGACCAGAATTTGTACCCGCAGAGCTTCCTGCAGTGTCGCAAGCCTATTCGGTTTCCTGTCCAGGCAAAGCAGCAGATCGTCCAACTGGGCTTTCAAACTGGTGGCCCGCGGGTCTTGGGGCCGTGCGGCGATCTCGGTAAATGGTCCGCCGTCGGACACCTCATCAACGTAGAAATCCAGAATGCGCCGGCTGGTGCGCGATCCCTTGATGGTCAACTCTTGCCGATCAGGCTGTGCGCCGCCCACGCTGACCATGATGCTGACGGGGCGCCCGTCGTGCGCTTCCAACCGTGCCAGCAACTGCGTTTCGCACAGAACGGCATCCTTTGGATAGGACGGTCGCGCCCAAACGACCGAAAGCGGGCCAAGAATACGTTCCGAGAAGAACAGGAAATGCGAAATCACTTCCCGTGTCGGACCGCCCTCGTTGCGGAACCTCAGCCAATCAGCCGCTTTTTGCCACTCTCTCGGCCATGCGGCATAGGTCACAACAATATCTGCGCCCACGATATCGCCCATTGTGCCCGCTTTCGCCGCTGCGCTCACCCCGGTGAGGGCTGCACCAGCCGCTTGGGTAAAGTTGACCGCAGCAGGCACATTGCGCGCCGCTACGTGGGCAACAAGCGCTTTGCTTTCCGCGATATCAACACCAAGCGGTTTTTCCAGAAACAAGGCTTTGCCAGCATCCGCTGCAGCCAGAGCGTAAGCTTTGCGCGGCACAGGCGGACAGGCCAGATAGACAAGATCCGCAGCCGCTATCGCCTCTTGCGCTGTGTTTGTGATCTGTGCGGCCGGTGCCACCCTGAGCGCTGCACGGCACGCCTCTGGATCGGGGTCCCAAAGGGCGACCGGGGTAAAGCCGGGATGCAACGCCATATGTTCCACCATCCGGCGGCCCATTATCCCCAAGCCAATGATCGCAGTTTTTACGCTCATCTTCTGATCCTTTAATGCTCTTTGTGCTGACACGCCGTCGTAAACTGCGAAAGATCTTCGGCAAACCGGTCTGGTGCCTCGAGAAACGGCGCATGCCCGATGCCCTCATATGGCAGGTATTGCCCATGTGCCATGCAACGGGCGGCAGCTTGCCCTGTAGCTGGTGTGACAACGTCGTCTTGCGTGCCATGGATCACCAGACCAGGGCAGGTCATTTTGCCAAAGACTGGCCGCAAATCGACGTCGGCCCTGAACAAAGCCCTGCGCACATGGGCAAGGCAAAGCATGTTTGCACCCACCAATTCCGCATAGGTCGCACGATCCAGCGGCTGTGCTGTGCAGGCATCGACAAAACGTGCTGTCGCCGCAAGACGGCGCGGCACATCATCGGTGTAAAGATCACGTTCAAGACCCGGACTTGCGGTTCCGGCCATCCAGCTCTCGCGATGCGATCCAATGGCAAGAACGCCACCTGCCAGTGCAATACCAGCGATATCGGCATCGCCTTTGACGGCCAGATAGGCGGCGATCACACGGGCGCCATAGGACCAACCCACCAACACAGGGGTGTCGAGTTTAGCCGCATCCATCACGGCCTGAACATCGTCAGCCCAAAGGGCCGTGTCTGTGTATGCGGCCTCGTTGTCTGGCTTGTCAGAGGCCCCGTGCCCCCGCAGGTCCATGGCGACGATATGAAAACGGTCCTGTAGCCGATCCAGAAGCGGGCGCCAGCACATGAATTGCTGGGCCCAGCCATGGATCAACAAAATTGAGGGGCGTGTCGCATCACCAACAGAGGTATATGCAATGCGGGTCCCATCGGATGATGTGGTGTATGAGGTCGACATAGTGATCGGTACCAGCGAACCCGAAAAAGGGGTAGGCAAACGCTAGATTTCCAAGATCGTACTGCCCGTTGTCTGACGCGCCTCTAAGGCTTCATGGGCTTTGGCAACGTCCCTTAAGGGGAACCGCTGACCAATGACGATCTTGACGTCTCCAGAAAGGACCTTGTCGCCCAGATGCTTTGCCATCGCCTGACAGGTGGCGTGATCGCCAATATGCGTGAAGATCGTCGGGCGTGTGATCTTCAACGATCCTTTTTTGCCAAGAACGCCGATATCCAGCGGTGGGACCGGCCCTGATGCATTGCCAAAACAGATCATCATGCCCAGCGGCTTGAGTGAGTTCAAAGACCCTTCAAACGTGTCTTTGCCGACTGCGTCCATCACGACGTCAACGCCCTTGCCACCCGTCAGATTGCGCACTTCTGCGGCCCAATCAGCCGTCCGGTAATTGATGCAATGGGTGGCCCCATGCGCGATCGCAAGCTGGCATTTCTCATCCGTCCCAGCCGTACCGATCAGCGTGATCCCTTCTGAACGCGCCCATTGGCATGCCAAAAGGCCGACGCCACCGGCAGCCGCATGGAACAAAACCGTATCACCGGATTTCAACGGTGTTGTGCGGTGGAAAAGATATTCGACGGTCATACCCTTCAGCATCATCGCCGCACCCTCTTCAAAAGAGATGCCGTCAGGCAGTGGACAGACCTGAGCTGCGGGCATGACGCGGGCTTGTGCGTAGGCACCGGGCGGTTGCGATGCATAGGCCACGCGATCCCCGACCTTCAGGTGGGTGACACCTGCGCCGATTGCTTCGACAATGCCTGCGGCTTCCATGCCCATCGCATGGGGCAGTTGCATCGGGTAAAGCCCGGTGCGCTGGTATACATCAATAAAGTTCAGGCCCACGGCCTTGTGGGCGATCCGGACCTCCCCCTGACCCGGGTCCCCGAGGTCAATGCCCACCAGCTTGAACTGCTCGGGTCCGCCATGCGCTTCGATGATTGCCGTGAGTGCCATGTTGGTCTTTCTCTATTTAATCAGGCTTTAGCGGGGTTAAAAATATCTTCAAACTGCGTACGCAGGATGTTTTTTTGCAGTTTCCCCATCGTGTTGCGCGGGAATTCTTCCATCACAATCAGTTTTTTGGGCTGTTTGAACCGTGCAAGTTGATCCCCCAGAGTGGCCATGATGGAGTCAGTCGATAAGGTGGCACCCGGTTCCGCCACAAGCAGCCCGATCACGCTCTCGCCGAAATCGGGATGCGGCACACCGATCACGGCGCTTTCCAGAACGCCGGGTTGATCGTCAAGGATCAGTTCGATTTCCTTGGGGTAGATGTTGTAACCACCCGAAATGATCAGGTCCTTGTTGCGACCCACGATGGTGACATAACCATCCTGATCAATCAGGCCCAGATCGCCGGTGATAAAGAAACCGTCCGCCCGCAGGTCTTCAGCGGTTTTTTCCGGCATCTGCCAATAGCCCTTAAAGACATTCGGCCCGCGCACTTCGATCTGGCCAATTTCACCATTGGCGACAGTCTCCCCTGACGCAGGATCAGTGATTTTGAGCTCAACACCGGGCAGCGGAAATCCGACCGTTCCTGCGCGGCGTTCGCCGTCATAGGGGTTGGACGTGTTCATATTGGTTTCGGTCATCCCGTAACGTTCAAGGATGCGGTGACCGGTGCGTTCTTCAAAGCGCACATGGGTTTCCGCCAGCAACGGTGCAGAGCCGGACACAAACAGCCGCATATG
>CAYZKE010000103.1:5565-9113 GCA_964478505.1 uncultured Loktanella sp. | reverse complement strand
GTCTATCGCAACCATATGTTCGAACTGATCCAATATGCGCCAACGACGGAAAAAGTATACGAGACCCCGTTGATCATCTTCCCGCCGTGGATCAACAAATTCTATATTCTTGATCTCAAACCCCAAAATAGCATGATCAAATGGGCGGTAGAGCAGGGCTATACCGTCTTTGTTGTCTCTTGGGTTAATCCGGATGCGGGATACCGCGAAACCTCGATGACCAACTATGTCGAAGAGGGGTATATGACCGCGATCAAAGAGGTCAAAGAGATCTGCGGCGTGAAGAAAGTGAATGCCGTGGGCTACTGCATCGCCGGTACGACTTTGGCGATGACACTGGCACTCATGAAGAATCGCAAAGACACCTCGGTGAATTCTGCGACATTCTTTACCACGCTGACCGATTTCTCGGATCGGGGCGAGGTCGGGGTGTTCCTTGATGATGATTTTGTCGATGGGATCGAGAATGAAGTTCAAGAAAACGGTGTGTTGGACTCCTTCTTTATGTCGCGCACCTTTTCCTATTTGCGTTCCAACGACCTGATCTATGGTCCGGCTATCAAGAGCTATATGATGGGCAAAGCGCCACCCGCGTTCGATCTGCTCTATTGGAACGGGGACGGAACTAATCTACCGGCCTGCATGTCGGTCGAGTATCTGCGCGGGCTTTGTCAGAACGATAAATTCGCGACAACCGGCTTTGATATTGCGGGTGACACAGTGCATCTGAGGGATGTTTCTGTCCCGTTGTGTGCGATCGCCTGCGAGACTGACCACATCGCCGCGTGGAAAAGCAGCTATGCCGGTGTGACGCAGATGGGATCCAAAGATAAGACATTCATCCTCTCCGAGAGCGGGCATATCGCGGGCATCATCAATCCGCCCAGCAAGAACAAATACGGCCATTACACCAACCCTGAGCTTGGGCTGACGGCGGACGATTGGCTGGCAAGTGCCGAGAAGCATGAAGGGTCCTGGTGGCCGCGCTGGGATGCGTGGTTGTCCGAAAAATCGGGCAAAAAAGTCACTGCCAGGAGTGTTGGAGACGACGATCACCCGGTGTTAGCGCCCGCACCGGGAACCTACGTGATTAATAAGTAGTTCAAATTTCTCGAAAATATGCAGTCGCAGAAAAAATATGCTGCAGTGCAGAGAAAATACTTGAAATGCTGCGCCGCAGCATGCATATTGGTGTCATCGAATTAGCGCGGAATACACCGCACCGACAAACCGAAAGGCGACTACAATGGCTGCTAAAGCACAAGACTTCACAGCGATCTTCAAAGACATGACAGGCGCATTTCCTGTCGACACAAAAGCAATGGAAGAGCAGTTCAAGAACCAGACTGCCCTGGCTGAAAAAATGTCCGCCGTTGCAATCGACGCTGCTGGCAAATCTGCCGAGCTGTCTGCAAAGTGGACACAGGACACACTGGCGAAAATCGAAGCCATGTCCAAAGCAAAGGCCGAGCCTGCTGATTACGCAAAAGCAATGACAGACTTCGCATCTGCTTCTGCTGAATCTGCTGCCGAGCACATGTCTGCTTTCGCTGAGATCGCGAAAAAAGTTCAGACACAGACAATGGAACTGGTTCTTGCCGCTGGCAAAGACATGTCCGAAGAGATGACCGCTGCTGCGAAGAAAGCAACAGACGAAGTGACAGCTGCTGCCAAGAAGGCAACTGCTGCTGCAAAGTAAGCGAGTATAAAATCACCCTTGCCTCCCTGAGGGTTTGATTTTCACAAAACGGTCCGCAGTCGCGGGCCGTTTTTTGTTTTGCGCTATTTGCTTTCTTTTTGCGCAGACGCGGCATAGGCTTCTCTGCACTGCAACATCTCTGTGGAGGAACGTTTCTTGGCCGACACCAACAAACCGCTGCTGATCAAACGCTACGCAAGCCGCCGTCTCTACAACACCGAGACCAGCGACTATGTGACCCTTGAAGACATCGCCGCCTTTATTCGTGAAGGGCGCGAGGTGCAGATCGTTGATTTGAAATCCGGCGACGACCTGACGCGCCAATATCTGTTGCAGATCATTGCGGAGCACGAAAGCCGTGGTGAAAGCGTTTTGCCGGTGGATGTGCTGACCGATCTTGTGCGCAGCTATACAAGCCAGGCTGCGTCCGTTGTGCCGCAATTCCTGCAGGCCAGCTTTGATATGCTGCGCGAAGGCCAGACAAAGGCAATGGAGAATATCGGCAAGGCCAATCCTATCGCGAGCATGCCGGGGTTTGAGGCGATGCGCGCCCAGCAGGAAGCCTTTTTCAAGGCAATGACTGGTGGCATGATCCCCGGCGCGGGCAAACAAGAAGGCACCGAGGGCAAAGATGAAGACGATCTGGGCGAGATCAAAGATCAGCTCGCTGCATTGCAGGAAAAGCTTTCGAAGCTGGGCAAATAGTCGCACGGATTGCCAAACGGAGATCTTTGGCTGAAGGCCAATCTCTTGAAAAATTGCCACCAGCTCTCTTTTGAATATCAATGGATCGCGTTTTGCTTTGTGCGAAAATATGTAGGGGGCGCGCCCATTCGGCGCGCCCCCTAAGATTTAGAAACGGCGATTAATGCCGATCGTTAGACTTGTCGCCTCAAGGCCGATCTCGTGATCGATATTGTAAATCAAAGGATCGCGCTCTTCCTCTTTGAAATCGACATAGCGTAGTTCAGTCGAGACTGACCAATCCGCGCCTAACATCCGCTCGTAGCCGATGCCGACCATGAACCCGCTCAGTCTTTCCGCTTCGTATTCAATTGATGACGGGCTGGCGATGGTGCTGTTGTAAGTTGTCTGCAAATTACCCAGTGCAAAACCAGCTGTCCCATAGATCAGCGCACCACTGACAAGCCGACCGGCGCGGCCACCTACAATCAGATAATCTTCAAAAGTGTGGTCCACACTATCTGTTGCGAACAGACTATGGTCGCCAGTCTCTGAGATAGCTGTACGGCCATACTCGACGAAACCACCTACCACTGTTTGCCCTGACTGGTGGTCATATCCGCCACGCAAAGAGAATACGGCGCCCTTGCCATCGGCATCTGCCTCGGCGGTATCGATTCCGTCGTTAGTCCAGCTCATGTCGGCTTGTGCATAGCCAACTGAGGCCCCAGCATAGGGGCCTGTCCAAGTGTCCGCGATTGCAGACGCAAGTGCGGCCTCTTGTGCATGAGCGGCGCTGGTCAATCCGGAAGCAAGGAATGCGAGTGCAGGTAGTGTCTTCAATTTTGTTCTCCTATTGGGTCCTTAAACTAATACAGTGGGACCTGTTACGTCACCGCGTTTACCCAATGCAAACGTGCGAAATTATGACTTAAGAATGGCTAACGTAAGAAGATGAGGCAAAGACTATGCGTATTGGCTATGGTATTGATTTAACGTCCGGTTCTGATCCTTCCTCTATGTAGAAGACTTGTCTGACAGTGGTTGTTGCCTCTGCTGTGCTGTCCTGAAACCAGCCTCAGAAACGTGGCCGTGGTATTGCATCAAGGCCGCGTATTTGTATCGGCGCAACAGTCAGCGCAAGCGATGCAGGTCTTGCAGGGCC
>CAYZKE010000103.1:3413-5555 GCA_964478505.1 uncultured Loktanella sp. | reverse complement strand
ACAGTGGTTGCTGCCTCTGCTGTGCCGGGCAGAGAACAAGCGTCAGAAAAGTGGTCGCGGCTTTGCATCAAGTCCGCGTTTTTGCATCGCGTATCAGCCCGCACAAGCGATGCTGTTCTTGCAGGGCCAAGCCATCAGCACAGCCTAGGGTCAGACCCCCAAGCGGTCACGCATGGAATACCATGTCATTGCCAGTGCCAGAAGGGGCGCGCGGAATGCAGTACCGCCCGGAAACGGCGGCACGTTGATACCGGCCAGCGTGTCAAACCGGCCCGCCTGTCCTGCGACGGCTTCGGCCATGACCTTGCCTGCAAGCCCTGACAGCGCGACGCCATGACCTGAATAACCGCCCGCAGAGACGATATTGGGTGCAACGCGCACCACCGCCGGCAAACGCGGGATCGTGACACCCAAAGTGCCGCCCCATGCGTAGTCGATCCTGACGGCCTTGAGTTGCGGAAAGACGGCTGCGATCCGTTCGTGCATGACGGTCGCGATATCTTGCGGAAACCCCATGCGATAGCTTGGACGCCCGCCAAAAAGCAGTCGTCCGTCTTCGGACAGGCGGAAATAATTCACCACGAATTGGCTGTCATTGACAGCCAGATTCTGCCCCATGATCTCTGCCGCACGGTCGCCCAGCGGTTCGGTGGCACTGATAAAGCTGTTCAAAGGCATCACCCGCGCGGCCACCTTGCGTTCCAGATTGGGCAGATAGCCATTGCCTGCAAGGATGATATGGCGGGCTTTGATGCGGGCTTTGTTCGTGGCGACAATCGCAGTGTCGCCCTTGGTGATCTGATGCACCTCGGAGCGTTCGTAAATCCGCGCTCCCGCCGCCTCGGCCAAGCGTGCCAAGCCCAGAACATAGCGCAGCGGGTGGATATGGCCCGCGCCCATATCGAGCAGACCGCTGTGATAGCGCGGGGATTTCACCAGTGAGCGCATTTCATCGGTGTCGCACATGCGCGCGTCTGTATAGCCGTATTCGCGCGCCAACAAGTCCACTTCAGCGGAGTCGTGTGCTGCCTCTTTGGCAGTCACCGTGCCGTGGACCAGCCCTGCGGTATAGCGTGCCTCGGGGATTTGGGCGCAGAGCTCACGCAGGTCCGCCTTGGCCTCTTCGGCCAATTGCCAGAGTGCCTTGGCATGGTCGCGGCCCACATGTTTGATCAGTGTGGACTGGTCCTTGTCATAGCCGCTGCACACCTGTCCGCCATTGCGCCCCGAGGCACCAAAGCCCACGCGATGCGCGTCAAGCACGATGACATCCAGCCCTTTCGCCGCCAGATGGCGGGCCGCGGACAAACCGGTATAGCCCGCGCCGATGATGCACACATCGGTCGCGACCTCGCCCTTCAGGGGCGGACGTTCGGGCGGGATATCGGTTGATGCGACATACCAGCTATCAGGCAATACGCCGGGGCGGTCGTTGCGATAGAGCGGGTTCATAGGGCCTTAAGCCACCGTGCGCTCTTTGAAGAACTTGGCGATCTGTGCCGCGATCCGTGCATTGTCGATGGGCTTTTCCAAATTTGCATGCGTTTCCGCCAGTTGCGTATCAGGCACAACGCCCGGCCCACGGTGCAGGGCCAGACCTGCGATGAAATCCGCGCCAAACTCTGGGTGCGGCTGGGTCGTGAACGCGCGCTTGCCATAAACGAGGGCTGCCGCGGTACAAAAATCATTGCTGGCAATCACCTGCGCATCTTGGGGCACGGCGACAACCTGATCCTGATGCCAGGCGTTGAGCGCAACCGTCTCGCCGTTCCAATCATATGTCTGGTGCCCGACGGCCCAGCCGCCGGTGAATTTCTCCACCTTCCCACCCAGTGCCTGCGCGATGATCTGATGGCCAAAGCATATGCCCACCAAGGGAATATCGGCGGCATAGACATCGCGGATGAAGGCCTCAAGCGGTGGAATGAAGGGGTGATCCTCATAGGCGCCGTGTTTGGAGCCTGTGATCAGCCAGCCATCGCAATCGGTGATGCTGGCGGGAAATTCCATATCGACCACGTTATAGGTGGTGAATGCAAAGCCGTTTCCATCCAGCAGTCGCTGGAACAGCCGGTCATAATCGCCGTTTGTTGGCAGCAGCTCATCCGGCGCATGGCCTGTTTGCAAAATACCGATCTTCAT
>CAYZKE010000103.1:0-3313 GCA_964478505.1 uncultured Loktanella sp. | reverse complement strand
AGGAACAGGTAGGGGTTCACGTCACCACCCGCGAGACGATGTTCGATCCGCCGCGCGCCATAGCTCCCGCCCGGCACGCGCACAGTGGCGGTGCGGTTGTCATAGGCCCAGCAAATGCTGGTCGGTGCATGTGCGCCCGGCACCAGCCGTTCATAGCTGTTGCCATGGGGCGCAAAGATCAGCGTCAGATCAGGGATGCCTGCCAGACAGCCGGCGATCGCGTTTTGCAAAAGGGGTGTGCCTTCAAATGTATCATTGGCAAAGATGTTCTTGCCATCCTTGTCCTGCACCGAAAAATGCGTGTGCAGCCCGTTACCCGCGTAGTCATCATATGGCTTGGCCATGAAACTGGCCGCCATCCCGTGGTTGCGGGCAAGGCCGCGCACCAGCATCTTGAAAAGCCACGCATCATCTGCGGCTTTCAGCGCATCGGGGACATGTTCAAGGTTCACCTCGAACTGGCCGATCCCGCCTTCGGAAATCGCGGCCTCGGCGGGAATATTCATCGCACCGCAGGCGTCATAAAGCTGGTTGAAGAATTCATCGAAGGCGTCGAGCGCGCGTAGAGACAGGATCTCGGCACCGGCACGGCGTTTGCCGGAACGGGGCGATTTCGGCTGCTGGATTTCCTTGCCGCTGTCGTCGACAAGATAGAACTCCATCTCGGTCGCAGCCACCGGTGTCAGGCCATGATCTTTGTAGCGGTTCAGCACACGGGCCAACGCATGGCGTGGATCGCCAGAGAACGGCGTGCCATCATCATGAAACGCCCATAGCGGCAAGATAGCCGTTGGCGCGCGCAGCCAAGGCATCGGGACATAGCCACGCTCGGTCGGCAACAGCAGGCCGTCTGCATCGCCTGTTTCAAACACCAGCGGGCTGTCGTCGATGTCCTCGCCCCAGATATCAAGGTTCAGGACCGACAGCGGAAAGCGCGTGCCCTCTTTTTCGAGCTTCTGGGCAAACTTGCGCGGCATGCGTTTACCGCGTGGCTGGCCGTTGAGATCGGCGGCGCCACAGCGCAGGTTGCGGATTTCGGGGTGATCATCGAGCCAACTCATCGGATAATCTGCGGCCTCACTTTGATTTTCTTGCGCGCATCCTGCGGCAAATGCCGGTTCAGATGGCTGTTCACCAAGCCGAAAAGGCCGATGACGATCAGCGTCAGGATGATGAAATATCCTGCCAGGATCGGATAGGGGACGAAAGGATTGAAAGTCTTGTCGGCAAAGTAGTTGGCATAATAAAGCGCGTCGCCCCGTTGTTGCGTTGCCGGAAAGCCCGAGAAGAACACAAGCGTCGTGGCGTGAAACAGGAAAATCGCCTCGTTGGTATAGGCAGGCCATGCCAGCCGCAGCATGGTGGGCCAGATGACGCGGCGAAAGCGGGTCCAGCCTGAAAGACCGTAAGCGTCGGCTGCCTCGATATCGCCTTTGGGGATGGATTGCAGCGCGCCATAGAAAATCTCGCCCGAATAGGCGGCGGTATTGAGGAAGAGCACTACCAGCGCACCGGCCCAGGCCGAGGTAAGCGGGTCGAAAAACGGGCTCACGTTTTTGAGGCTCAGGAAAAGGAAATAGGCAAAGAAGAACTGGATAAACAGAGGTGAGCCGCGGAAGATAAAAATGAACCATTCCGCAGGCTTGCGCAAAAGTGGGTTCTGTGCGGCCTTGCCCATCGCCACGGCTGTGGCCAGAAAAAAGCCAAAGCAGAGCGCCACGACCCCGAAATAGATATTCCAGATCATGCCCGACCCGATCAGCGTGAACTGCTGGCAAAGCGTAAAGTCACTGCGCGGCAACAAACGCTCGCCAATACCTTGGCTGCGCAGCGCGTAATCGGCGATCGTTTCCCAGCAACTCATTATGCGGCCGCCTTGCGTTGCCGTTCACCGGCGGTGGTGGCTTGGCCGTGGGTGAGTTTGGCCATGATCCGGTCCAGCACGACTTCGGAGACTTTCGTGAAACACAGATAGAAAATCAGCAGCGCACCGAAATACCACATCCGCCAGTCAGGGTGCGGATAGTCGGTGAATTGCGGCTGCTTGGCACCGCCCAGTTCACGGGCCCAGTAAACGATATCCTCTACGCCCAGCAGAAACAGCAGTGGCGTGGCCTTGATCAGCACCATCCAGAGGTTCGACAGACCGGGCAGTGCATAGACCCACATTTGCGGGACCAGAACGCGCCAAAACGTCTGACGGCGGTTCATGCCGTAGGCTTCAGCGGTTTCTAATTGGCCTTTTGGCACGGCGCGCATGGCACCAAACAGGACGTTTGCGGCAAATGCCCCAAAGACGATAGCAAAGGTGAGCACGGCCAACATGAAGCCGTAGGTTTCATGGACCCATTGTGGGGCATTGCCCAAAGGCAGCTTGGCGGCGGTGCACACCACGAAATCATTGCCTTGGCGCACTGGCTCGGTCCAGTCGGGGCATTTGATACGGTGGCGGATATACTCAAACGCCTGATCAAGCGCGATCACGAAGAAAAGGAAAAACGCGATGTCGGGGATGCCGCGCACGATGGCGATATAGGTTTTGCCGATCCAGCGCAGCGGGGCCACAGTACTGCGCGCCGCTGACGCGCCCGCAAAACCAAAAGCAAGCGCTGTGGGGGCCGTGATTGCAAGCAGCAGCAGGACCGTACCAAAGGCGTAGTACATGGACATGTGCTTGCCTGTCGTCAGGTAGCAGCTAAGCCATTGGAAGCCTTCAAGGGTGGCGGGATCCGTACAGTAACTGAACATCAATCGTCTTATTGCGTTGGGTTGTTAATCCGTCCAACAATTGCCGCGTTAAGTCAACGCGCAGCGGGCATTTACGCGGCGCAATGCGGGTTTGCGGCAGCAGGAGACGCTAAAAATGGAACAGTCTGTCGTTATTGTGGGCGCTGGCATCATCGGGGCCGCGACGGCGCTGCAACTGTCACGCGCGGGGTCACGCGTTACAGTTGTCACAAGCGGCGCACCGGACGCGACACAAGCCGCCTTTGGCTGGATCAACGCGAGCTTTTATCTGAACAACGACCATCATCATCTCCGCGCAGCAGGTATTCAGGCATGGCACCGCGTCATGAAAGACGTCGCGGCCCCTGTGGTGTGGCAGGGGTGTTTATGCTGGGACATGCCCGAGGCCGCGATGGAAGAGACATACGCGCAGTTGCGCGGGTTTGAGTACCCTGTGGAATTGTTAAGCGGGCAGGCCGTGTCCGCGCGCGAACCGGCACTGAAAACCGCCCCCAAACAGGCGCTTTTCTTCCCCAGCGAGGGAGCGGCTTCCTCGGGTGATCTGGCAAGGGCGTTTCTGGCCGCT
>CAYZKE010000102.1:8743-9159 GCA_964478505.1 uncultured Loktanella sp. | reverse complement strand
AAACTGCACAATAGCGCCAGATTTGCCTGACTATACAAGGCGGTCCCTTTGGCCTAAAACGATCAAAAGCGGGCTGCGCCCGATGAGGAAGAGCAAGTAGAACATGTCTGACGATTTTGAACTCGATACCGATGATCTGACCCGCCGCATGGAGGGTGCAATCGCGAACCTGCGTGTTGAACTGGCGTCATTGCGCACCGGCCGCGCATCCGGTTCGATGCTGGAACCTGTGATGGTGGATGCCTACGGGTCGATGACACCGATCAATCAGGTGGGCACTGTGAACGTGCCTGAACCACGGATGGTAACCATCAACGTCTGGGACAAGGCGCTGGTCGGGAAAGTCGAAAAAGCCATTCGTGAGAGTGGCTTGGGGATCAATCCTCAACTGAACGGCACGATTATCATGCTGCCGA
>CAYZKE010000102.1:0-8733 GCA_964478505.1 uncultured Loktanella sp. | reverse complement strand
CGCGTGTTGCGATCCGCAACCTGCGCCGCGACGGCATGGACCAGATCAAGAAGGCCAAAAGCGACGGCCTGTCCGAAGATGACCAGAAATTCTGGGAAGCGACCGTACAAGAAGTGACCGACCTGCATATTAAGCTGGTCGATGAGACGGTCGAGACGAAACAAACTGAAATTATGCAGGTCTGACCCGCAAGGTTTTTTACCAGAAGGGGGCCATATGCCCAAGGACGCAGACGCCAAATCATCGCCCGCTCATGTCGCGATCATCATGGATGGCAACGGGCGTTGGGCGCAAAAACGCGGGCGTCCGCGTCTGTTTGGTCACCATGCGGGTGCGCGCAAGGTGCGTGAAATCCTTGAGGCCTGTCCTGATCTTGGGGTCAAGTACCTGACAATATTTGCGTTCTCGACCGAGAACTGGAAACGCACACAGACCGAGGTCGCGGGCTTGATGAGCCTGTTCCGTCGCTATCTTGAGCGTGAGGCGCAGGAGCTTTTTGATAGTGGCGTTTGTGTCCGTTTTATCGGTGACCGTGTGCGGCTTGATGACAAACTTGTTTCATTGATGGATGATCTGGAACTGCGTACCGCCGGCAATGATCGTGTGCATCTGACTGTCGCGCTGAACTACGGCAGCCGCGATGAGGTGACCCGTGCGGCCAAGCGGCTTGCCTATGAGATCGAGCAGGGCCGCTTGACCCATGAGGATGTGGACGCTGAAACCCTTGCGCGGTTCCTTGATACGCATGTGCTGCCGGACCCCGATCTGGTGATCCGCACCAGCGGCGAAGCGCGGATTTCGAACTTTCTGCTCTGGCAGTCGGCTTATGCCGAATATGAATTTGTTGATACGCTCTGGCCGGATTTCACGGCAGAGGAGTTCGCCCGCGTCCTGCGCGATTATGGCAAGCGGGACAGGCGTTTCGGGGCCGTCCGAGCCTGAGAATGACCAATGCCGCGCCTCCGCCCGCAAAATGGGATGATCTGACCGTTCGCCTCACTTCAAGTGCGGCGATGGTCGTAATCGGTGCCTTTGGTGTGATACTCGGCGGTGTCTGGTTCCAGATGCTTGTTGTGTTCGTCACAGCGGTCATGGTGTGGGAACTGTGGATGATGATCCGGCCCAGCGAACCGACCAAAGGCATGTTGATGGCGGCTTTGGTTGCCTCGGTCATGTCGGGCCAGTTGGCGGAAGGATCGGCCTGGGGGATGCTGCTGTTTCTGGTGGTTCCACTGATCGGGGTCACGCAGCTCAAGGCCGAGACCAAGACGTTCTTTTTCTTTGCTTTGGGGATTCAGCTTGCGGGTTGGGGCCTTGTGCATTTCCGGTCAGATTTCGGATTTACGTGGCTGTTGTGGCTGATGTCGGTCGTGATCGTCACCGACATTTTCGGGTATTTTGCAGGCAAATCGCTGGGTGGGCCCAAGTTCTGGCCCCGGATCAGCCCCAAGAAGACGTGGAGCGGGACAGTTGCGGGCTGGCTCGGTGCCGGTCTGGTGGGGTGGATCTTTTCGCTTTTCACCAATGCGGGGCTTTTGATTGTCCTGTTTTCGATGCTGCTCAGCTTTGCCGGACAGATGGGCGATATCGCGGAGAGTGCGCTGAAACGCCGGATGGGCGTGAAAGACAGCTCGACATTGATCCCCGGTCATGGCGGGTTGTTTGACCGCTTCGATGCGCTTTTGGGGGCATCGCTGTTCCTGCTTGTCCTTGCAGTTATCTTTGATGTGCCGGGGGTCGTCTGGTGAGGCGGATTTCGGTTTTCGGCGCGACGGGATCAATTGGGCAGAATGCGCTTGATCTGGTGGCGCGTGATGTGGATGCCTATGATGTCGTGGCATTGACGGGCGGGCGCAATCTGGCGCAGCTTGCAGCGGATGCACGGCATTTACGCGCCGATCTGGCGGTGACATGTTATCCCGAATGTTACAACGAACTGAAGGACTTGCTGTCCGATACCGATGTAGAGGTTGCGGCTGGTCCTGATGCGATTGCGCAAGCTGCGGCGCGGCCCGTTGATTGGGCGCTTTCGGCGATTGTGGGTGCGGCGGGGCTGGTGCCGGGGTTAGAGGCTTTGGCCCACGGCACGACGCTCGCGCTTGCAAACAAGGAATCTCTCGTCACCGCAGGGCCGCTTTTGCTGGGCCGTGCCAAAGCGCATGGCGCGACTGTGCTACCTGTGGACAGTGAACATTCAGCTGTTTTTCAGGCGTTGGTCGGTGAACATATGGCGGCTGTCGAGCGGGTCATTATCACTGCAAGCGGCGGCGCGTTCCGGGACTGGCCCATCAAAAAACTTGCCACCGCGACACTGGCCGAGGCCTCAAGCCATCCCAACTGGGACATGGGGCAGCGGATTACCATTGATAGCGCGTCAATGTTCAACAAGGCGATGGAGCTGATTGAAACGAAAGAGTTTTTCAACGTCACGCCTGATATGATCGAGGTGCTGGTGCACCGTGAAAGTCTGGTCCATGCGCTGGTGGGCTTTAACGACGGGGCGCTGATGGCCCATGTTGGTCCGCCCGATATGCGCCATGCCATCGGTTATGCGCTGCATTGGCCGGAACGGCGCGCGCTGCCTGTCGAACGGCTTGATCTGGCCAAGATCGGCAGCCTGACATTCGAAGCACCTGATCCGGCACGTTATCCCGCATTGGCCATCGCAACGCGGGTGATGGAGCACGGCGGTCTGTCCGGTGCGGTCTTTAACGCAGCCAAAGAGCGCGCGCTGGACGGATTTATTGCAGGTGACATAGGATTTCTGGACATGTCAGAGGTCGTTTCGCGCACGCTTGACAAAATGTCATCGGGACATGGGCTGCAAAATGCGGCAATTACCCTAGATAACGTGCTAGAGACCGACCGACTGGCGCGGATCTATGCCGCCGAAACCTTTAGCCGACTGGGATAAGACCTTTGGACCTGATGCAGTTTGTGCCGATGTTCGGCAACTTCGCCTTTATGATCATCGCCTTCGTCGTGGCGCTGTCGGTGATCGTGGCGATCCATGAATACGGGCATTACATCGTCGGGCGCTGGTGCGGTATCCACGCCGAGGTGTTCTCACTGGGATTTGGTCCGGTGATCTTTCGGCGCGTCGATAAACACGGCACGACATGGCAGATTGCAGCACTGCCTTTGGGCGGTTTCGTAAAATTTCTGGGTGACGCAAATGCGGCCAGTGTGGGCAGCGACGGGCAGGTGTCCGAGGCTGATCTGCGCCGCACCATGCTGGGTGCACCGCTTTGGGCGCGCACCGCAACGGTGGCGGCAGGGCCTGTGTTCAACTTTGTCTTGGCAATTGCGATTTTCGCGGGCTCGATCATGTTTCAGGGCCGTTCCACGGATCCGCTGACGTTTGGCGAAATGCGCCCGTTCCCGCCCAGCTATGCCAGCGATCTGCGCGAGGGCGATCAGGTGATCTCCGTTGAGGGTGTCGTGTTCAATGATCCTGAACGGACGGTGGTTATGTCCGATCTTGTGCCCCTGCGCGAGCGTCTGGACTATACAGTGCTGCGTGACGGGAACCAGATGACAGTGGAAGGCCCGTATTTCTTCCCTGCAGCGGTGTCGAGCGTAAGCCCGCGTTCAGCAGCGGATGATGCCGATATCAAGGTTGACGATGTGATTACGGCAATCAACGGGGACCCGGTTTTTGCATTCTCACAGGTGCAGGCGGTCGTACTGGAGGCAGATGGCGCGCCTTTGGTCTTTACGATCTGGCGGGATGGCGAAACGCTAGAAAAAACAATCGCGCCGCGTCGCGTGGATTTGCCGAACCCTGAGGGTGGGTTTGAAACACGCTGGCTGATCGGGATCAGCGGCACGATCTTCTTTGAGGAAAAGACCGAAAGTGTGGGGCTCTTTACAGCGATCAGCCTTGGTGCGCAGGGGCTGTGGGACACGACCACAACATCGCTTTCGGCGATGCAGCATATTCTGTTTGGCAAAATTTCGACGTGTAATCTGTCCGGCCCCGTGGGCATCGCAGAAACAAGTGGCTCTATGGCCGAGCAGGGCGCGCAGAGCTTTATCTGGTTCATTGGCGCGCTGTCCGCGGCGGTGGGCCTGATCAACCTTTTCCCGATCCCTGTGCTGGATGGCGGGCACCTTGTGTTTTATGCCTATGAAGCCGTTGCGCGGCGCAAGCCCAGTGATCGTGCGGTCCAAGTCTTTATGTTTGTTGGATTGTCTCTGATCCTCACGTTGATGATGTTCACTATTCTCAACGACACGATCCTCTGCCCGTAAAACAACCGCTGTTTTTCGTTCAAATCAGTTGCGCTGGCGTTTTGACATCCCCGCATATTGTCGCTACTCAAATTGGTAAGAATAATCTGGGTACGGGCGGTCGTTATGAAGACAAATGTGGGGCGCTTTCTGGCGCAGGGTTTTGCAAAGATGCGATCGCTTTGGATGGCGCTTTGTATCGTGGTTTTTGCGACCGGCGCTGTAAACGCGCAAAGTTTTGCTTTCAGCAGCTTTGAGATCGAGGGCAACTTGCGGGTGGCCGATGGGACGATCCTGACATTTGGTGGCTTAACGCCGGGCACTGGTCTTTCGACGGCCGACCTGAACGCAGCAGGGCAGAATATTCGCGCCTCCGGCCTTTTCGAGAGTGTCGATCTCATCCCGCAAGGAAACCGTCTGTTGATCCGTGTGGTCGAGTATCCGACGATCAATCGCATCAATATCGAGGGGAACAGCCGCCTGCGTGACGAGGAACTTCTGGGGTTGGTGCAATCTCAGCCGCGCCGTGTCTTTACCCCCGCACAGGCTGAAGCCGATACCGCCGCAATCACCGAGGCCTATGCTCGACGCGGGCGTATCAATGCAACCGTTACCCCGCGCATCATTCCACAATCCGACAACCGCGTTGATTTGGTATTCGAGGTAGTGGAGTCAGCCGTGACCGAAATTGAACGGATCTCTTTTCTTGGCAACAGAACCTATTCAGAGGGGCGTCTGCGCCGTGTTCTGGAAACCAAACAGGCCGGTTTTTTCCGGCTTTTGGTCGGGCGTGATACATACTCGCCCGAGCGCGTGGCACAAGATCGCGAAGCACTGACCGATTTCTATCGCTCGCGCGGTTATATCGACTTTGTTTTGCAGAATATTGACGTGTCATTGACGCGTGAGCGTGATGCCTATTTGGTCACATACAATATTCGTGAAGGACAGCAGTTCAGTTTTGGCAACACGTCGCTTTCCAGCGAAATCAACGGTGTGAATGCGGCTGATTTCGCTGATTTGATCAATGTGCGGTCGGGCGCGACCTACTCGCCGGTGCCGATTGATTCAGATATCAGCCGGATCGAACGCGCAGCTGCAGCGCGCGGGCTGAACTTTGTCACTGTCGAACCGCGTCTGTCTCGCAATCCGCGCGATCTGACGATTGATGTAAATTATGTACTGATATCGGGTGAGCGTGTCTTTATTGAACGCATCGACATTGAAGGTAACGGAACAACGCTGGACCGCGTGATCCGCAACCAGTTCCAGTCGGTCGAGGGCGACCCGCTGAACAGCCGCGAAATTCAGGAAAGTGCGCGGCGCATCCGTGCGCTTGGCTTTTTTGCGGATGTCAGTGTCAACTCGCGTCCCGGTTCAAACCCAAGCCAGCGCATCGTCGACGTGAATGTGACGGAAGGGCCCACAGGGACACTGACGTTTGGTACTAACTTCAGTACTGACAATGGCATCAGCCTGTTGGCATCGTACCGTCAAAGCAATTTTCAGGGCCGTGGGCAGCGGTTGAACTTTGACTTCTCTACCGCCGAAACCAACCGCAGCTTTGGGTTCGGCTTTACCGAACCTCAACTTTTGGGGCGTGATTTGCGGGGGTCATTTGACCTGAACTACGGGACCACAGACAACGAAAATGCGCTCTATGACACCGAAACATTGCGGATGTCGCCTGCGATCAGTTTCCCTGTCAGTGAAACGGGGCGTGTGTCTTTGTTTTATGCCCTTGAATATACCGATCTGGCTGATGTGTCGGACGATGCGAGTCCCATCATCCGAGCCGAGGAAGACGCAGGTGGTGTCTGGACCAATGCGATCGGGTATAATTACAGCTATGATAGCCGCCGCACGGGTGTGGACCCGACGACGGGTTATGTCTTGCGCTTCGGTCAGGAATTCGGCTTTGGCGATACACAGTTCATCAAAACGACCGCCTTTGCCGGTGCTGAAACGGCAATCCTGAACGAGGAAGTCTCTTTGCGCGCTTCTTTGCAGGGTGGCTTTCTGAGCTATCAGGAGGGCAGCAGCCGTGTAACCGACCGTTTCTTCCTTGGCAGCCGCCTGATGCGCGGTTTTGAGGCCGGTGGGATCGGTCCGCGCGATAGCAACACTCGCGATGCTTTGGGCGGGAACGCTTTCTCTGTTCTGACGCTTGAGGCTGAATTCCCGCTTGGCCTGCCAAGCGAATACGGAATTACGGGTGGTGCCTTTATCGACTACGGCGCGGTCTGGGATGTTGGTGTAGCAGACGATTCCGCTATTTTGTCAAACGACCCGATTGCGCGGTCCGTTGTTGGTTTATCGATCTTCTGGAACACCCCGATCGGCCCGCTGCGGTTCAACTTTACCGAGCCGCTTGATGTGCAGGACTTCGACAAGACACGCAACTTTGATGTGACGATCTCGACAAGCTTCTGATGGGTATGCTGCGCGCGATTATTGTTTGGCTGATACTGGTGCTGCCGGCATCAGCCCAGCAATCTTCACCTCCGGTGCTGATTGTGGACAGTGATCGTTTGTTTATCGAAACGCTTTACGGTCAACGCCTTACGGCTGAACTGGCCGAACAGGCAGCTGCGCTGCAGGCCGAGAATGACCGTATTGTTGAATCGCTGACGCTTGAAGAGCGCAGCCTGACAATCCGGCGCCCCGACATGACACCGGAGGCGTTTCGTGCCGAGGCCGAGGCCTTTGACCGCAAGGTGCAGGATGTGCGCCGCGTGCGCGATGCCAAGAACGTTGAATTGCAGGTTGCCACAGCCGAAGCGCGCGCGCGGTTCGAACAACGTGTGCAGGGAATCGTAGCCAATTTGATGCTGGAACGCGGAGCGGTTCTGGTGTTGGAGCAGCGCAACGTGGTCCTGTCTGTGCGGGCAGCGAATATCACCGATGATGCCATCGTGCGGATTGATGCGGAATTGGGCAACGGTGAAGAGTAGCCGATGCTTGCCGCGCTTGTCGCGGCTTGGTAGTCATGTCCAAACGGCGGCCATGGCGCGCCACAAGCAATAAGAGGAGCCGCCCCGCATGAGCGAAGCTGTCACCACCGCCGATATCCAGCTGATCCAGAAAATTTTGCCGCATCGCTATCCGTTCCTGCTGGTGGACAAGGTGCATAGTATCAATGGCACCACATCTGCCGTTGGCATCAAGAACGTCACCATGAACGAGCCGCATTTTCAGGGTCATTTCCCGGGAAACCCGATTATGCCCGGCGTGACGATTGTCGAGGCGATGGCACAGACAACAGCCGTGATGGTGGGCGCGTCACTTGGGCTGACCGATGGCAATCTGCTGGTGTATTTCATGGCGATTGATGGCTGCAAATTCCGCCGCAAGGTCGTGCCGGGTGATGTGCTTGAAATGCATGTCGAAACCACACGGGGCAAACCGGGTGGCAAGGTCTGGCGCTTCCGCGGTGTGGCAACGGTCGATGGCGAAATGGCCGCCGAGGCCGAGTTTACCGCAATGATGGATATGCAAGCTTGATGGCAGGCATTCACCCCTCTGCTGTGATCGCTGACGGCGCGCAGATCGGCGCGGATTGCGTGATCGGCCCGTTTTGCGTGATTGGCGAAGATGTGGTGTTGGGCGACCGTGTGATGCTCAAAAGCCATGTTGTCGTTGATGGCGACACCCATATTGGCGATGACACGGTGGTGTTTCCTTTCGCCGTGATCGGAGAGATCCCACAGGATCTTAAATTCGATGGCGAGAAGACCCGCCTGCGGATCGGCGCACGCAACCGTATCCGCGAACATGTCACGATGAACACCGGCACCGCCAATGGCGGGGGTGAGACGAAGGTGGGCGATGACGGGCTGTTTATGGTGGCAGGCCACTGCATTATCGAGGATGACGTGATCATCGGCGGTCTGTGCGGGGTGCATCAGTACGTGCGCATCGGACAGGGCGCAATCATCGGCGCCGTCACAATGGTGACGAAAGACGTGGTGCCGCATGGTTTGGTGCAAGGGCCGCGTGGCGTTCTGGACGGGCTGAACCTTGTGGGGCTGAAGCGCAAGGGCGTGGATCGCGGTGATATCACTGCCTTGCGTGCGGCGTTTCAGATGCTTCGGGATGGCGACGGCACGTTTCAGGACCGCGCAAAACGTTTGGCGGATGAAAGCGACAGTGCCTATGTGCAACAAATGGTGGCCTTCATCCTTGGCGATACCGACCGTAACTTTCTGACACCGGGCTGATGCTTGCACTGATTGCCGGAACCGGAGAATTGCCGCCCGCGCTTGTGGCGCGCTTGCCAGAGCGGCCGTTGATTTGCGCGCTCGACGGGTTTCGTCCCGCGCTAACGCCCGACATTACCTTTCGGATAGAACAGTTGGGCAGTTTCTTGGAAACTTTGGTCCAGCGTGGCGTGAGCGAAGTCTGCCTTGCAGGTGCGATCAAGCGCCCGGCGATTGATCCTATGGCGATTGATGAGGCCACCAAGCCCTTGGTCCCGCGCATTATGCAGGCCATCGCACA
>CAYZKE010000101.1:1708-9219 GCA_964478505.1 uncultured Loktanella sp. | reverse complement strand
CTCGCCCGCTACCTGGAGCGCATGGAACGCGATGGCCTGATCCTACGCGTTGCTGATCGGTCGGACGGACGTCGAAAGATGATTGGTCTCAATCAATGCGGGGAGGAACTCGCCGAGGTGGTTGTTGAATGCTCGGTGCGAGCCCGTCTTATTGCGGAGCACGGTTTGAGTCCGGTGGAGATCGAGACGCTTCGTGAATTTTTGAAACGGATTATAAAGAATCTGAGCGACCATTGAAATGAACGAGAGGTTGCAGGCGAGTGAGGTGAAGGCTTCAGGGGAGCGAGTTGTCAGCAAAGATGCGAAATCCGTGAGCATCTTGGATTGTCCCAGAATTCACGCAGCCCGCCGTCGATTGTTGGTGCGCCACAACGCCTGCGAATAGCAGTTCCAGCAATGTCTCCCGATAATTCGCGGATCGGTCTTTGCGGCGAGCGGCTTATTTCTTCCGCCACTGATCGTCCTTCTCAAGTACGCTCCGCACAGTCTCGCCGTCTAGCCACTTCCGGGCCTCGGTATCATCGCACAGGTACGCATCCCAGAATGCGGTCGTCACCGCCAGAATCGCCCGGTGATGGTTCGGATTGCATGACGCGGTCTCGCGCGGCAACGCGCGTTCGGTGAAGACCGAGTGCTTCGCCTTGTTAAGCACTAGTTCGTATTTGCGACCCGAGGGCAGCGCTGGGAAGACTACGAGCCGTGACTTCGCATCGGTTCTGTTGAAGATCGTCGTGTCTTTCGTCCCGGTGAGCAGCAGCCAGGGAATCTTTACCGCGCCGAAGGCCTGTTGTGTATCTCCGGTAAGCGGACGGGTGGGGCTCATCACGACGGCGGCTTTAATGCGAAGATCGCCGGCGTGTTGGCCCATCGGAAACGTCTGGCCACTGACCGCCTGCGTCGTCGCCGCGCCGAATGAGTGACCCGACATGCCGATCCGCTTTTGGTCCAATCGACCCGCGAAAGCGTGCGCGGTTTCCATGTTCCAAACTTCGAGTTGATCAAGCACAGCGGGTATATCCTGAGCCCGAAGGAGAAGATTCTCTAGAGTCGCTGCTTGCTTTAACAGAGCCCGGCGCTGGGCCAAGGATTTGTCCTTCCAGACGCAGTCGTCGCTTCCTGGATGTTGCAGAAAAACTGCGACATACCCCCGCGCGGCCCAATGCTTGCCCAGAAATGCAGAGCCTTCGCGGTTGCCGCCGAGTCCGTGGCTGAACACCACGACGGGCGCAGTCGCCTGGCCCGTGGGCAGGTAGACGCGAATTGGAATCTCGCGCGACCGTTTCTCATCCTTGACCACCAAATCCTTCTGTTCGGGCTGTGCCTTGGCTGTGAGCAATGGCGTGTAGTCGAATCGGAGACTGGACGCCGCCACATGGTTCAGCAGAGAGCTTTCAAATAATCGATTCATCATGTCCTCTCGGCTTGTCGTATCACGGTCTCCAAATTTCGAAAGAAGTATCGTTATTTACTCGGAACGTCACGGCGCTGTCGAGCGAGGAAATACCGGCTACACAAAGCAGGAACCGCTAACAGTGTGATGACGGTTCCGGATGCGATTCCGCCTATGAGGACGTAGGCCATTGGTCCCCAAAACGTATCGTGGGTCAAAGGGATGAAGGCAAACATGGCAGCCAATGCCGTCAAAATCACCGGTCTAGCTCGACGCACTACCGCTTCAACAATGGAATCTTCAGGCGACATGCCAGCGGCAAAATTGTCAGAGACCTGCTGGGTCAAAATCAATGTGTTACGCATTAGAATCCCTGCTAATCCGATCAGGCCTAGCAAAGCAACGAATCCAAATGGTTGATTGAAAATTAGCAAGGCAGCCACGGCACCAATCAACCCCAGTGGAGCAGTCGCCAGTGTGGTAAAGGCACCGTTAAAGGTGCGCACCTGAAGCATGATTGAGATGAGCATCAATCCGAGCATAACGGGCCCGAGTTTGTTGATCGAAGCGTTGGCCTTTTCCGAATTTTCTACCGTCCCCGCTTGCGTCAACTGATAGCCAGCAGGCAATTCGGTCCGTAACTCGGTTAGATCCTGCCAGACTTGGGCCGCAACGTCTGGCGATTCGGCTCCAATCACGTCGGACTGAACGGCAAGCATTAATTCCCTGTTATATCGCTGTACAACAGGTTCTTCGAAGTCGACCTGCAATTCCCCTAGTTGTGCAACCGGGATCGTTCTTCCGTCCTGTGTCTTGATCTCTAGCCCTTGCAACGCTTCGATCTCCTTGACACTTGATAACCCGCGAGCGCGCAATTCAACAGTTCGAATGTCTTGTCGCAATTCGGTGACTGGGACTCCGTCGAACGAAAACTGAGACTGTCGGGCGACATCAATGGGGGTCAAACCGATGGCTCGCAATCGGTCCACATCCACATTGAGCCGGTAAACCGGGACTCTCTCATTCCATGCAAGGTTGACATTGTCCGTGTGCGGGTGGGCAACCATGATTTCACGAACCCTGCCAGCAATTTCTCGAAGTTTCTGCGGGTCAGGACCGATTACCCGTATACCTACCGGCCAAGCAGAGGCCGGTCCAAATAGCAATCTGTCGACGCGTACCCGAGCTTCGGGGAACGCCCCTTCCGATATCACCTTTCTAATTTTGTTGATGGCGATGTCGCGGTCATGGGAATCATTCGCAATGGCAACGACCTTGCCAAAGGAACCGTCAGGCTGTTCTGGATTGAGTGAAATGAAAAACCGCGGAGCACCTGCCCCAATGAAACTGGCGTAGCGGTCGAACTCGGGAATGTCTTCGACGACTGCCTCCAATCGTCGCACGACAGCTTCAGTTGCTTGAATCGAAGTGCCCTGCGGCATGTAGACGTTGATGAGAACTTCGGGGCGGTCAGATCCAGGAAAGAACTGCTTTTTCACGGGACCTGCTAAACCAACGATGGATAAGCCCAGAGCCCCAAAAGTTGCAAGGATGACGAGCCAGCGAAATCTCAAGCAACCGCGAACCAATGACCGGAAAATGCGGAAAGCTCGAGTCTGATAGATATCGTGGTCCGCATCATGCTTCTTATAATTTGGAAGCAGCATCACACCTAAGTAGGGTGTGAAAGTCACGGCTACGACCCAAGAAACCATTAGAGAATATAAAAGTACCCAAAAGATATTTCCCGCATATTCACCTACACCAGAGCGAGCGAACCCAATCGGTACAAAACCTGCCACCGTAACCAAAGTACCGAATAGCATAGGTGCGGCGGTCACGTCCCAGGCGTGAGCCGCCGCGCTTACCCGATCCCAGCCCTCTTCCAGCTTTACAATCATCATCTCGATCGAAATCATGGCGTCGTCGACTAACAAGCCTAGCGAGATAATCAATGCACCCAGCGTGATACGATCTAAGTTGATCCCCACGATACTCATGACCACAAACGTAATGCCCAGCGTCACTGGTACTGCAATGCCGACAATTAAACCGGCGCGTAATCCCAACGCTAAAAGCGTCACTAACATCACCACACCAAGGGCAACCAGAAACTTAACCTGAAACAGGTCGACCGCTTGGGAAATCGCCTCGGCTTGGTTCGTGAACTGACGTAGCTCGACCCCTAATGGCAATCGCGATTGCTCTTCCTCCAAAAAACTCTTTAAACGATCTCCTAGCTCGAGCCCGTTCTCTCCATTCGCCATCACTACACCAACCAATAGGGCATCTTCGCCACCCGAACGAACCAAAAAGAGTGGCGGTTCTTCATAGCCGGTGTGAACTTCAGCCAGTTCCGACAATTGGATCAGCTGATCACCGATTCGAATGGGAAGGCGTTGGATACGTTCGATGTCCGAGAGATCTGCGCCGGAACGAAAATAGATGCGTGGGCCGCCGGTTTCAATCAAGCCTGCGGGAACCAATTGGTTCTGGGCTTGGATGGCCTCGAAAACAGATGTAGCGGCTATTCCCAATGAGTTGAGCTTGACCATATCAAACTCGATATAAACCCGCTCTGCACGCTCGCCGATCAGAACTGCTTTCTGCACGCCCGGAACGCGGGAAAGTCGGTCGCGTGTTTGCTCAGCGATTCGCACAATATCCTTCATGGGGACTTGTGGGGCCGTTACTGTCAAGAGGTTAAAGTAGACATCCGCAAAATCATCGTTGACAATCGGCCCAATCACGCCCTGAGGCAAGAAAGGGGCGTCGTCCAACATTCGCTTGCGAACTTCGTACAGCACCTCGGGCAGTTCTTTGGCAGGAGTATAGTCATGGAATTCAACTACCATGTCGACCCGACCAGGCCGGGCAGTCGTTTCGACTCGGTAGAAATAGGGTACCTCTTGAAATCGCTTTTCCAATCGATCGGCAACTTGATCGACCATCTCTTGAGCCGTTGCCCCCGGCCAGATTGCCGACACGACCAAAGCTCGAATCTTGAATGCCGGGTCTTCAGCACGCCCAAGAGACAGAAAAGCGTAGGCCCCTGAGGCCAACGCCAGAAGCATGAAGAATAGAGTGAGAGACCGTTCACGAACAGCTAATGCGGATAGGTTGGGGAAACTCATTGCTGGATCGCCTCCACGAACATTCCTTTTTCCAGCAGGTGGGTTCCCATGGAAATGACGGGCGCACCATCAGGTAGTTGGCTACGAATTTTGCAATACTCCCCGTTGTATTCGACAATCTCCACAGAATGAGGATTTGCTTTGCCTTCTTCCAGCAACCAGACACGCGGTTGATCTCCCCGTTCATCTATGGCTGCAATGGGGACTCGTTTCAGATAGGGATCGACATCTGACAGCTTGAGGCGGACGCGAACAATCGACCCAAGCGGTAAGGAAGCAGTTTCGGGTTTAAGAACCCGGTACCTAGCCCGCCAAGTACGGCTCATCGGATCTGCTGATCCCGAGACCTCACGCAGCTCAATGAGAAATCGTTTCTCTCCGCCATTGAGAAAGCATTCGCCGTTTTGAGGCACATTTCCGATCAACGATTGGGGTAAAGCCACCTCGACTTCCAGTTCTCCCGATTCCGCTAGGCGAGCAACTTCTTGCCCCACGCCAACGACTTGCCCCGCTTGGCCAAAGACATCAACCAACAGACCATCCACGGGAGCCCGAAGCTGGGTGTACTCCAGAGAATTTTTGGCCAAAGCTAACTGCGATTGAGTGGCAACGACTCGCTGAGTCACGGCATCGACGGCCGCCAGTGCTTTGTCGAGTGCCATTTGGCTGGTGGCTTTGGTCGTGATCATTTGCTTTTGACGCTGGAGCTCTCGTTCGGAATCGCGCGCCTCCGCCTCAACGGCTCGCAATTGAGCCACAGCGGCTGAAAGCTGGTCATCGAAGTCCTTCCGATCCAGTTCCAGCAACACATCGCCCGCACGGACGGTCATACCCGTATCGACATGCCGACTGGTAATCCGGCCGGGTACCTGAAAGGCCAGCGGTATTTCGCGTCGCGCACGTATCGTCCCAGTCTGAGCAAACACATTATCAACGATTGACTCTAACGCAGCCGTTTTCACTTTCCGGGGACCTTCATACCTGAAAGGCTCCACCGATTCGTGATGCTCGTTACATCCAGCCGCCAAAGCGAACCCCAATGCCCACATGACAGCTAACCAAGGCTGGAAGTACCCTGGTTGGCTGGACTTGGCTATCAAGGCTTGAGTGACTCGAATTATCGTTTGCACACCGATCGGGGGCCAGCTCCTAGCAGCAATATATTGCCTAAACACAAAATTTCTCCTAGTTTTCCCAAACCTGTTTACCCGTCTAAGGCTAACTACGGTTACGAGCATTAAGCCTAACAACGCGGAAATGCCGACTATACAGCCAAGTGCTCGAGTTTTATGACTGGCCGGTCACATAAATGAAAATCAAAACAGGTAGAATAACATGACCCGCGAGTCATTCAAGTCGGCGACATGCGTTTTCAGCCGCAAAGTTTCACGCGACCTAAAGAATTCCTTCGAAAAGGATGGCAATAAATCCTGGTTCCAAACTGCCCTCCGTCTACCACGTAGAGGGGCGATTCCTGAAGACTGCCAAATTCAGACTACGTCTGGTAGGGTCGTTCGATCAATTGGGGGCTTGCCGCGGGTGGATCGGATCGCGACCGTGGCAGGTTTCTTACTTGCGACTTGCCTGCTCTTGTCGGCCACTGGCTGCGTGGTGGGGCCTAATGTTCGACCGTCGCACGACCCGCTGATGTCCGACTGGCACGCTCATCACGACGAACGATTTGGTCCAGGAAATGCGGCTGACCACCATTGGTGGATGAACTTCGAAGATCCAGCGATGCATCGATTGATTTACCAAGTCGCAGATCAAAATCTATCCATTCAGGAGGCTGCGGAACGAATTCAAGAGGCTCGAGCACGCGTGGGCGTAACTCGTAGCGGATTGTTCCCTTCCGTCACCCATCAGGCTTCGTACAACCGAATCGATATTAGTGATAATGGCAATCCTGCGGGCATCTCGGGGGTTCCATTCCCGCCCTTCGATTTGTGGTCCACAGGTTTCAACGTCAATTGGGAAGTTGATTTATTTGGTCGCGTGAAGCGATTAACGGAGGCGGCTTGTGCCGATCTTCGCGCAACTGCCGAAGCGAAGAACGCTTTGCAAGTTAGCATGCTTGGCGACGTGGCTGCATCATATGTCTCAATGCGAGTGATCGAAGCAAGAATCGAACAAGCTAACGCCAATATTGCGATCCAGGAGGAAACGCTAGCTATTACTCGTCGACGATTTGAGGCGGGAGCCATTAGTGACCTAGATGTGGCTCAGGCCGAAGCGCAGTTGTACTCGACCCGTGCGAGCGTGCCAAATCTCGCGCGTGAACGGGAGATTATTATCAATCGCTTGTCGATCTTGCGCGGCGAGCAACCCCGGGGATTATTGGACATCGTTGAACCTTCGAGTTCAATTCCTCGCGTTCCAGCTCAGATAGCCATCGGAATACCACACGATTTAGTCCGCAGGAGACCTGACGTGCGTGCCGCCGAACAAAAAGTCATCGCGTCCGGTGCGCGCATCGGAGTAGCCCAGGCCGAGCTGTACCCGTCCGTTTCCTTAACCGGCGTCTTTACAATGGACACAAAAAACCTTTCAAGCCTTTTTGAGAGCGATAGCTTCGGAATGCGCGTCGGCCCAGCAGTGCGATGGAACATTTTCAGTTTCGGTCGAGTCCTTCGAGGAATTGACGCCGCCGAATCTGTATACCGTCAAGCACAATTGCAGTATCGTCAATCGGTACTCAGGGCCGTGGGAGAGGTCGAAGATGCTATGGTGAGCTACCGTCGCAATCAAGAAATCGCCGAGCAGCTTGAACAAGCGGTTGCTTCCGCGAAACGGGGGGTTGACAATGCGACTGAGCAATACGCATCGGGCGCCATCCCATTTCAGGCGGTGCTCGATTCCCAACGTCAGTTAACACTCATCACGGACGAATTGATTTCCGCCCAAGGCAATATTGTGGTGAGCGTGGTGCGCCTCTACAAAGCACTCGGCGGCGGCTGGAATCTGCAGAATTCCACACCAGTTGTCGA
>CAYZKE010000101.1:0-1698 GCA_964478505.1 uncultured Loktanella sp. | reverse complement strand
CAGGCTATGACGCAGAATCCGGTCATTGAAGCGGCACCAATGCCAGCACTCGAGTCATTCGACGAGATTGATTAGACGGTTTCGTGACAAGAGCTTGTCGATGCCCTGAATATGCCTAGTTCTTTTAGAAAACACAAAGCACTTGGTGTGTACAATGGCTACAGAAGCACCACTGGTTGAATGCAGTTTTCTGACCTGGAAAGTGCAAAGCCGAATGTTTGCCAACTTTTTAACGTGGTTTCCCTGAGAGAGGAGCGTTCATTGTCGCGCGATAGCAGCACAAAGCATCCCTCACCAGGGCGGCCGGTTGATCCTGAGCTTCGAGATCGCAGAATTGCGGAGATTCTGCAGGTAGCGGCACGACTTTTCGCTGAGCACGGGTATACCAACACAAACATCCAATCCATCGCCGACCACCTTCAGATCAGCAAGGGATTGGTATACCGTTACTTCGCTAGCAAAGAAAAGCTATTTGCTGCCTGCCTGGAGGATGCCGTTAATCGCTTGAACGAGACGATTCAATCCAGCGTTGACCCGAGTCACACTCCACTGGCAAAACTAAGCCAAGCGGTTCTCAGCTATCTGATTTTCTTCCATGACAACTCCGAGGTCGTTGAGCTGTTTATTCAAGAACGAGTCTTTTTTCGAGACCATACCCATTCCACCTACTTTGCTCACCGCGAAGCTAATATGGAACCGTGGCGTGAGCTGTTGACCGATTTGGCGCAAAAGGGAGAAATACAAGATCTGCCAGCCGAACAAATCTTGGATCACATCGCGGACTTGCTGTACGGCATCATCTTCACTGACCGAATCAACGGCCGACGCCAACAGCCTGAAGAACGGCACGTGCAGATTATGAACATCCTATTCCACGGACTCATCAAATAGTGGGGCGAGTCGATCGGAGTAGATTTCGTAATTGTCGACCGTTCAGCGAAAGTTTTGGCTTCAACGACTACAGTCTTGACCCCGTGCTTGAGAATTGAGGCAGTGCTATTTAATAAGTTTCAGAATGACACCCTTGCAAACATCAAGGTAGTTGTACAGGGTAGGGAGGCATGCCTGGGTAATAGTGTCCTGGATGGCCTTCGGGCAGATTGTCGGGGAAGTGGTAACCTGGTGGCAAGTGATAGGGATGATCTGGTGGAAGCCGCGGCCAGATGATGTTGGGGAGCGGAGGTGGTGCTTCAATAACCACTGGTTCATCTGGTGGAGGCGGCCAAGGCCAATCCTCGGGCCACCATGGCGGACGTGGGCCCGGGTCTTCGCTTGACGATCCTTCATCGTCGCCTCCAGAACTCTCCGGTGGAATATACGGTGGTTGTTCTGACGGCGGATCGAAGGGTGGAATGAATGGGTACGGTGGCATCTTGGGTTTGAACTTATCAATCATTGCAAGTTACTCCTTTGCAAGGGACTGGGATGACGAAACGCGACGCGCCTACTAGGACACATCGCGCACTGGGGAATCGACTTGGTTTCGAGGAATAAGCGAAGCTCGTCGTCGCTCGCTGTTGGCGGGCAAGATTCGTAGTCACGGAACAAATCCCACTCCGAAATGGATTCGAGGTGGGCTTTTGTCTCTAGCTGTGGCCAATATGCGAGTGCGGGACATTTAGCGAGACAGCCATTCACAAGCTGGGTGCACGTTCGCTGCATACAGACGCGATACGCAGCGTCTGGCTTGGAGTTGAA
>CAYZKE010000100.1:1850-9266 GCA_964478505.1 uncultured Loktanella sp. | reverse complement strand
CGTATTGGGACATGCCCCATTCTTCGATATAGCCGTGGCCGCCGTACACCTGCTGTGCGGCTGTGGCGTATTCAAAGCCTTTGTCGGTCAGGAAGCCTTTGATCACAGGCGTCATCAATGAGATCAGGCCATCGGCATCCGCGTCTTGGTTCTTATGCGCGCGATCGATCAGATAGGCGCCCCAATAAGTGAATGCGCGTGCGCCCTCGACGAACGATTTCTGGTCCATCAGGTTGCGGCGGATATCAGGATGTACGATCAGCGGATCGGCAGGTCTTTCGGGGTTCTTTGCACCGGTCACATCGCGCCCTTGCAGGCGATCGTTGGCATAGGCCACGGCATTCTGATAGGCACTTTCGGCCTGGGCATAGCCCTGCAGGCCAACACCCAGACGCGCTTCGTTCATCATTGTGAACATTGCGCGCATGCCCTTGTGCTCTTCGCCGACAAGGAAACCGGTCGCTTCGTCATAGTTCATCACACAGGTCGAGTTTCCGTGGATGCCCATCTTTTCTTCGATCTTGCCCACGGACACGCCGTTGCGTGCACCCAGCGAGCCATCCTCATTGACCATGAACTTGGGGACAATGAAGAGCGACACACCCTTGATGCCCTCAGGCCCGCCCTGAATTTTCGCAAGTACAAGGTGGATGATGTTTTCGGCCATGTCGTGCTCACCAGCCGAGATAAAGATCTTCTGACCAGAGATTTTGTAAGACCCGTCATCGTTCGGCACGGCCTTGGTGCGCATCAGGCCCAGATCGGTACCGCAATGCGGCTCGGTCAGGTTCATTGTACCGGTCCACTCGCAGGTGGTCAGCTTGGGCAGATAGGTCTGCTTTTGCGCGTCAGAGCCGTGCGCATAGATCGCCGAATAGGCGCCGTGGGTCAGGCCCTGATACATGTTGAACGCCATATTCGCGGACACAAAAGGCTCCTGTGCCGCTGTGTGCATGACATATGGAAGGCCTTGACCGCCATACTCGGGATCACAGTCCATCGCGGTCCAGCCGCCATCTTTCATCTGCTGGAAGGCTTCCTTGAAACCGGTTGGCGTGCGCACGACACCGTTTTCCAGCACACAGCCCTCTTTGTCGCCGACCACGTTCAGCGGATGCAGCACTTCAGTGGCCACTTTGCCCGCCTCTTCGATCACAGCGGCGGTAAAGTCGCGGTCAAGGTCCTCAAAGCCCGGAATGTCCTGTTCGCTGACCTTTAGCAGGTCATGCAGTACAAACTGGATGTCTTTGGTGGGTGCATTGTAGATTGGCATCTGAAGTCTCCGGTTGGTCGTTTTGGGGCGGCGCCTATGTGTCAGGCAGCCGCCGTTTTTTCTTTGGCCAGTTGGGCAAGCTTTTCAGCACCCCAGGCCATCTGTTCTTTCAACTCGCCAATCGCCTCTTCCAACTCGGCCTTCTGGGCCTCCATGTCGGCAAGGTGGCGTTCGGCAAGAACGTAGGTCTTTGACAGTTGCGCCTCTTGCCCGTCGTCCATGTGGTAGAGGTCAAGCAATTGGCGGATTTCTTCCAACGAGAATCCAAAGCGTTTGCCGCGCAAAATCAGCTTCAGGCGCGCGCGGTCGCGTTTGGTGAAAAGGCGGCGCTGGCCTTCCCGAATTGGAAACAGCAGTTCTTTGGCTTCGTAAAAACGAAGCGTGCGTGGTGTGACATCAAAGGCGTCACACATCTGACGGATATTCAATGTATCGGTCGTCATCACTCATATCTTTCTGTGCATGGGGTTAACGAATGCCACGCAACTGCAAAGGATATAGGCAGCATACAAGTAAAGTTGACGCGCACGTAAACGTAACGTGGCGTCACGGTTCGGTTGACGAAAGGTCAGGAAAGATGACGCTGGGTGATGCGCAATAAAAAAACGGGGAAAACGCGGCGTTTTTCCCTCTAAACTGTAATTTTTACTGGTGTTGCTGAGTCGCGTTGACGGGCGCTGTCGCCTATCCGAGGGTCTTTGCCGTCTCGTCCCGCAGGTTCTTGAGTTCGGCAATCGTATCTTCAAGCTGCTTTTTCTGCTCAGCAAGCTCGACCAGTTGCTTGTCCGCCAGTGTCACCCATTCGTGCATCTGCGCCTCGGTGCCCTCATGTTCATAGATCAAGAGCCATTGGCGGATATCCTCCAACGAAAACCCGAAACGCCGTCCGCGCAAGATCAGTGTCATGCGCGCAAGTTCTTTTGCCCCATAAAAACGCGACCGCCCTTCGCGTTCAGGCCGCAACAGTTCGATGTACTCATAATAGCGCAATGTGCGCGGTGTGACGTCGAATTTCGCGCACATCTCTTTGAATGACAGCCGTGTGTCGGACATCTGCTTCTCCCTCAACACAATGGTAGCGGCAACGAAGAAACGGGGCAATATGGATTGCCACCCATTGGGGGAGCAGAGGTGGTCAAATCCTCAATTCAGCGTTACCCATCACAAGAACCTTTGCAGGAGCCCAAATGTCTGATGCGCAGAAAACCCGCCGCGATAAATTGGCCCGTCAGTTTATTGCCGCTATCCCGCATGCCCGGGCCTTGGGGATGCAGGTGACCGAAATTGATGACGGCAAGGCGGTGATCGCCATGGATTACGACGCCCGTTTCATTGGTGACCCCAAAACCGGGGTCATTCATGGAGGCGCTGTTTCGGCGCTTATGGATACCTGCGCAGGGGCGGCTGTGATGGCGCATCCTGCGGCAGCACTTGCGACGGCGACGCTGGATTTGCGCATCGACTATATGCGCCCCGCCACCCCCGGTGACCGGATCACGGCGACGGCAGAGTGTTATCACGTGACCCGTTCGGTTGCTTTTGTGCGCGCCACGGCTGTGGATGCAGACCCCTCGCGCCCGGTCGCCACGGCAACGGGCGCCTTTACGATTGAAAGGGGCAAATCATGAGCCGTCGCCCTGAACCCGTGCAAGTCATCAAACAGCGCCGCGATGCGACCCTTGCTACGCTGGTCGCAGGCGTGCCCTATATCCAGTTTCTGGGGATCAAGATTGACCGGCGCGGCGATGAGCTGACCGCTATTCTTCCCTACGATGATAAACTGATCGGCAACCCGATGTTGCCTGCCTTGCACGGCGGTGTCACGGCCGCCTTTCTGGAAGTGACCGCGATTGTTGAACTGAGTTGGGCCATGATCTGGGAGGATATGGAGGCGGGCAAGTACACGGACGATGCGCCGCGCATTCAACTGCCAAAGACGATCGACTTTACCGTCGATTATCTGCGGTCGGGTCTGCCGCGCGATGCCTATGCGCGTGCGCGTGTCAACCGTTCGGGCCGGCGCTATGCCTCTGTCCATGTCGAAACATGGCAGGACAACCGCAGCCGTCTTTTTGCCTCTGCCACGGGTCATTTCCTGATGCCCGCACGCGATGGCTAGCGCACTCACCCACAAACGGGTGCTTGCGATTGCCTTGCCGATTGTTCTGTCGAATGCGACGGTGCCGATCCTGGGTGTGGTCGATACCGCTGTTGTCGGGCAGCTGGGCGAGGCCGCACCGATTGGCGCGGTGGGCATCGGTGCGATCATCCTGTCTGCGGTCTACTGGATTTTCGGTTTCCTGCGGATGGGGACCACGGGTCTGACATCTCAGGCAAGCGGGGCAGAGGACAGGGATGAGGTCGACGCGCTTTTGGCGCGCGCGCTCTTGATCGGGATATCGGCAGGTATTGTGATGATCATCGCGCAGGTGGTGATTTTCAACGCTGCCTTCTGGATATCCCCCGCAAGCGCCGAGGTGGAAGCACTGGCGCGCGATTACATGGTGATCCGCGTCTGGTCTGCCCCTGCCACAATTGCGCTTTATGGTATTACCGGCTGGCTGATCGCGCAGGAACGCACACGGGCGGTGCTGGTCATTCAGGTGGGAATGAATGGCGCGAATATTGCCTTGAGTTTCTGGCTTGGCCTGCAACTGGGCTGGGGTGTTGAGGGGGTGGCTTGGGCCACGTTCATAGCGGAATGGGGCGGTCTGGCGTTGGGCCTGTGGTTTTGCCGCGGTGTCTTTGGGCGTGCGGCCTGGTTGTCGGCGGCGCGGGTGTTTGATCTGATACGGCTGCGGCACATGGCGCTGGTAAACTCCGACATCCTGATCCGCTCTGTTTTGTTGCAGGCGATCTTTGTGAGCTTCCTGTTCTTCGGCGCGGACTTTGGCGATGTGCAATTGGCTGCTAACCAGATCCTGATGCAGTTTTTGCAGGTCACCGCCTACGCGCTTGACGGGTTCGCTTTCTCTGCAGAGGCGCTCGTCGGTCAGGCGCTGGGCGCCCGTGCGCGGGCCGCTTTGCGGCGCAGTGCGGTGTTGAGCAGTCTGTGGGGCGGCATTGTTTGTGCAATCCTGGCGCTGAGTTTCGCGCTTTTTGGCGGGCGTGTGATTGATATTATGACAACTGCACCCGAAGTGCGCGAGGTCGCGCGCATTTACCTGCCCTATATGGTGCTGGCCCCGATTGTGGGCGTTGCGGCATGGATGCTGGACGGGATTTTCATAGGTGCCACCCGCACCAAGGACATGCGCAATATGATGGTGATTTCTGCGCTGGTCTATTTCACCACGGTGTTGCCGCTGATGGCGGTTTTCCAGAACCACGGGCTCTGGATGGGCTTGTTGCTCAATTTCGTGGTGCGCGGTGCAACGCTGGCGTGGAAATACCCCGCGCTCGAGGCCGAGGCCGACAGGCCACGCTCAGGTCCAGTCGCCGCGCCCTGATCCCACAGCGTCGGCGACAGTCGCGAAACCATCGCGTTGCAGCAGAGTGTCGAGGCCTTGTGCGATCTCACCTGCGAGAGAAATGCCGCCGTAGACAAGGGCTGTGTAAAGCTGCAGCGCAGAGGCTCCTGCGCGGATTTTCTGATAGGCCTGCTCCGCCGATCCAACGCCGCCCACACCGATAATCGGCAGTGTCGTCAGCCCTGCCAGTTGCGCGAGCACCCGCGTGGATTTTTCAAACAGCGGTTGGCCGGAGAGCCCGCCCATTTCCGACTTGTGCGGCCCGTGTAATCCTGCGCGGTCCAGTGTGGTGTTCGTGGCGATGATGGCGTCGATGCCCGAAGCATTTGCGACCTCGGCCACTTCTGCAATTTCGTCGGTGCTGAGGTCTGGTGCAATTTTCAGGAAAACAAGGATTGGGTTTGCCAGCGCGGCGCGTGCCTGCATCACCCCGTCAAGCAGTGCGCCAAGGGCGGCTTTGCCCTGCAGGTCGCGCAGCTTTTCGGTGTTGGGGGAGGAGACATTGATCGTCGCAAAGTCCACGACCGGTCCGCAGCGCGTCAGTACCGTCGCGAAATCTGCGGCCTTGTCGGCACTATCCTTGTTGGCCCCGAGGTTCAGGCCGATCACAGCACCTTTAGGGCGCTGGGCAAGGCGGGTGGCAATCGCCTCCATCCCGTCGTTGTTGAAGCCGAAACGGTTGATCGCGGCGCGGTCCTCGGTCAGACGAAACAGGCGGGGTTTCGGATTGCCGGGCTGGGCGCGGGGCGTGGCGGCACCAACCTCAAGAAAGCCAAAGCCGGTGCGTGAAAGCGCATGTAGCGCTGTCGCGTTCTTGTCAAAACCGGCGGCAAGACCGACAGGGTTCGGTAAGTCCAGTCCAGCCAAGGTGGTGCGCAATCGCGGGGACGTCACGGGACCGCTGCGCGGACCAAGCCCGGCGTTCAATGCCTTGAGCGCGAGACCATGTGCCGTCTCGGGGTCAAGCAGGCGCAGCGCGGGCAGACCGATTTGTTCAAGCACCTTCATCACAGCTCCGGAAACTGATGCACGCCGTCAACCACAGGCAGTGGCTTGCTCCACATGACATCATCCATGCGCAGTTTGCGGTAAAGATGCGGGAAGAGCACGCCTTCGCGGGCCGGCTCCCATTTCAGCGGGTCCAGCCTGTCGGCCTCGACCGCGAGAAGCATCAGGCCTTCAACGCCGGAAAAGTATTTGGCCGCCGTCCCGGCCACGGTCGCCGCGGTCGAGAAATGGATATAGCCATCCGTCACATCAATCGGTGCACCGACGGTTTCGCCGGCGGCTTGCAGGGCGGCCCATTCATCGGCCCGGAATATTTTATAAATCAGCATGGGCGTGTCATGGCTTTTACACATGCGTTGGTCAAGCATCCACGCACGGGATACTTGACGTAAGGGCCGCAAATCTAGGCAGTTATTAAATTTGACTCTCGCAAATCGCCTCGCCACTCTGACACTATTCCAACCTTGGGGGACCTAGACCTATGATGTTACGTATCATGACAACGACCTGTGCCATGGCCATGATGGCAAGCACAGCTATGGCCGAATACACTTTGCACGTTATTCACACCAATGACCTGCACAGCCGGATCGAGCCGATCAACCGTTTCGATTCGACCTGTAATGCCGAAGATAACGCAGCGGGCGAATGCTTTGGCGGCATTGCGCGGGTCATTACGAAAATCAACGAACTGCGCGAAGAGTTGGCCGGCGAAAACGTCATTCTTCTTGATGCAGGCGACCAGTATCAGGGCAGCCTGATGTACACGACCTACAAAGGGGATGTGGAAGCTGAATTCATGGAACTGATCGGCTATGATGTCATGGCGGTTGGCAACCACGAATTCGATGACGGTGACGAAGGTCTGCGCAAGCTAACTGACGCTGTGTCATTCCCCGTGATCTCGGGCAATATTGATGTTTCAAGCTCGAACATTCTGGCAGGGCAGGTGGACAACCATGTCGTTCTCGAAGTCGGTGGCGAGCGGATTGGTATCATTTCGGCACTGGCTGTTGATACGGCCGAGACATCCAGCCCGTCGAACGCCGTGATTTTCACACCCGAGACCGAGAGCCTTGCGGCGGACGTCGCCGCTTTGGAAGCGGACGGTGTGACCAAGATTATCGCGCTCAACCACGTTGGTGTGACAAAAGACATGGCGATTGCCGAAAGCGTCGCAGGTATTGATGCGGTTGTGGGTGGTCACTCGCACACGCTGTTTTCAAACACCGAAGAAGGTGCGATGGCCTATCCGACGATGGTTGGTGATGTGCCTGTTGTGCAGGCCTATGCCTATTCCAAGTACATCGGTCATCTGACACTGGTGTTCGACGACGCCGGCAATCTTACATCTGCAACAGGTGATACCATTCTGCTGGATGCCAGCGTGGCCGAGGATGAAGCCGCTGTGGCGCGTGTCGCCGAACTGGCAGGTCCGATCGAAGAAATGAAGACCCGCATTGTCGCCGAGGCCGCAGATGTGATCACGGGTGACCGTGAAGTCTGCCGTGCGATGGAATGCCCGATGGGCAACCTTGTGGCGGATGCGATGCTTGATCGTGTCAAGGATCAGGGCATCCAGATCGCAATCCAGAACGGTGGCGGCCTGCGCGCAACCATCGACGCCGGTGAAGTGACCATGGGCGAAGTGCTGTCGGTGCTTCC
>CAYZKE010000100.1:0-1750 GCA_964478505.1 uncultured Loktanella sp. | reverse complement strand
GTTCTATTGGCACCCTTGGGGCGCGCATCGGACCGCGTCGCCTTGGAGAAATTCTGTCGGGATGTGCCGACTTTGATTTTTGACAGTAGCGTGGATCAGCTGGGTCTGGCCTTTGTCGGATCGGATAACTTTCAGTTTACATCGCATATTACGGATTATCTCTGCCGCACCGGCGAACCCCCTTGCTTTTTCGAGATGAAGACACCCGCAAACCCGAACGCGCACAGGCGCAGGCAAGCCTATCTGACCGCCATGGAAACCTTCGGCTATACGCCGCAGGTGATTTCGGTTGAAGGTGAAGGCTGGGGCTTTGAGGAGATTGGGCGTCTGGGGGGGCATGATGCCTTGGCGAACCGGAGCTTTGGCACCAATACGGTCCTGTGCAGCAATGACCGTTTGGCGATCGGTCTTTTAACGGCCTGTTATGAACGGAACGTCCGTGTGGGGCGCGGACCTGACTGTACGATTCGTGTGGCCGGGCAGGATGGGCATCCGCATTCACGCTATACCTGCCCGCCGCTCACGACGATTTCACATGACTATGACGCCGTTTCGAAGCGTGCCGCGGAGGCGCTTTTTGAGGCGATCGACGGCGATGTATCACCTTGGAAAAGCACGCGAATAGAGGGCAAGCTCGTCCTGCGGGACTCGGCTTAGCCTCCAAATACTTTACGCGCGTAAAAATTTTGTTGACGGCGCGTTGTTCTTTCCCTTAGCGTGGGTTCATCACATCCAATAGGGAGGAACACCGGATGTCTTTGAAGAGCACTCTTTGTGCTGCCACTGCGCTTACGCTGGTCACAGCTGGCGGCGCTTTCGCAGACGCACACTCCGCAACGATCACCATCGCGACCGTGAACAACGGCGACATGATCCGTATGCAGGGTTACACCGATCAATTCACCGCAGAAACAGGGATCGCCGTTGAATGGGTGACGCTGGAAGAAAACGTTCTGCGCCAGCGCGTCACAACTGACATCACCACAAACGGTGGTCAGTTCGACATCATGACAATCGGCATGTACGAAACACCGATCTGGGGTGCAAACGGCTGGCTGGTTGCACTGGATGATCTGTCCGCAGAATACGATGCGGCCGATATCCTGCCTGCGATGGCCGGTGGTCTGTCCTATGACGGGACACTTTTTGCAGCGCCATTCTACGGCGAAAGCTCAATGGTCATGTATCGCACAGACCTGATGGAAGCCGCTGGCCTGGAAATGCCGTCAGCGCCAACATGGACATTCATCCGCGAAGCTGCGGCTGCGATGACTGACCGCGACGCCGAAATCAACGGTATCTGCCTGCGCGGTAAAGCTGGTTGGGGTGAGGGCGGTGCTTTCATCACAGCAATGTCCAACTCTTTCGGCGCACGCTGGTTCGACATGGACTGGAACGCACAGTTCGACACAGAAGCTTGGGCGAACACGCTGAACTTCTTCAAGGGCATGATGGACGAAAGCGGCCCTGCCGGTTACGCGACCAACGGCTTCAACGAGAATCTGTCGCTGTTCAACCAGGGCAAGTGCGGCATGTGGATTGACGCGACCGTTGCGGCATCCTTCGTGACAGGCGCTGACTCGACTGTTGCTGACAGCGTTGGTTTCGCACTGGCACCTGACAACGGTCTGGGCAAGCGTTCCAACTGGCTCTGGGCATGGGCGCTGGCCATTCCTGCGGGCACTCAGCAGGAAGCAGAAGCCAAGCAGTTCATCGAGTGGGCCACGTCCAAGGACTACATCGAGCTGGT
>CAYZKE010000099.1:606-9274 GCA_964478505.1 uncultured Loktanella sp. | reverse complement strand
CGCCCCCCCGGGCGATTTCAGGGCACACAGCCCGAACCGCGCGAAGGGATGCGCTCGGGGCATATTCCGGGCGCGCAGAATGTCTTTTATCAGGATCTGCTTAATGCAGATGGCACGATGAAACCGCCCGCAGCCCTGCGCGCCGTTTTCGAAGCCGCTGGCGTGGACCTGACCAAACCTGCAATCACCACCTGTGGGTCAGGCGTGACCGCAGCGATCCTTTCACTGGCCCTTGAACGGATCGGCAAAACAGATCATGCGCTTTACGACGGGTCATGGTCCGAATGGGGCATGTACGCCGACCTTCCAATTGCGACCGGAGCAAACTGATGCTGGAAAACCTTTCCGCCCAACCCGCTGACAAAATTCTGGCCCTGATGGCCACCTACAAGGCAGATCCACGCGCCGACAAGGTCGATCTTGGTGTCGGCGTCTACAAGGACGCGACAGGCAACACCCCCGTCATGCGTGCCGTAAAAGAGGCCGAGCGGCGCATTGTCGCGGATCAGACCACCAAAGCCTACACGGGGCTCGCCGGCGATCCGGAATTCAGTGCAGTGATGAAAGATCTGGTGCTGGGCGATAGTGTACCGAACGAACGCGTTGCGGCCATTGCAACCCCCGGCGGCACCGGTGCTATTCGTCAGGCGCTTGAACTGATCCGCCTTGCCGCGCCCAAGGCCACGGTCTGGCTGTCCAACCCCACGTGGCCGAACCACCCTTCGATTATCAAATACCTTGGCATGAAAATGGCCGAATACCGCTATTTCGACAATGACACGCGCGGTGTTGATTTCGACGGCATGATCGCGGACCTTGAGAAGGTGGCGGAAGGTGACGTCGTTCTTCTGCACGGCTGCTGTCACAACCCCACTGGCGCAAACCTCACCTATGGCCAGATGGAGCAAGTCATCGGCCTGATGCGCAAAAAGGGTGCCGTGCCTTTCGTCGACATTGCCTATCAGGGTTTTGGCGACGGGCTTGCCGATGATGCAAAGGCCACGCGCCAGATTGCCAGCAGCTTTGAGAACTGCCTGATTGCGGCGAGTTGTTCAAAGAATTTTGGCATCTACCGCGAAAGGACCGGGATTTTGATAGCTGTCACCAAAGACGCCGATCAGCAGGCCCTGACGCAGCAGAACCTGTCCTTCCTGAACCGCCAGAACTATTCCTTTCCGCCCGATCATGGTGCGCGGGTGGTTACGACGATCCTGAAAGACCCTGCGCTGCGCGCCGAATGGGAAGCCGAACTGGAAGAGACCCGCAACGGGATGCTCGCCCTGCGTCAGCAACTGGCCGATGAGCTCAAGCGCCTGACCAACAGCGACCGTTTTGATTTCCTCGCGCACCACCGCGGCATGTTCAGCCGTCTTGGCACGACACCCGAAGTGGTCGAGAAACTACGCGCGGATCACGGCATCTACATGGTCAGTGACAGCCGCATGAATATCGCCGGTCTGAACGCTGAGACCGTGCCTGTACTGGCACGCGCGATTGTGGCGGCAGGCGTATAGACACCGTTCTGAATCTTGCGGGCGCAGCATGACTTGCTGCGCCTGCAAATTGCCCTTGTGAGCCGCTGCGCAATAATATACCGAACAGAGCAACCTTTAGGCAATATTAATTCGTCGAGGATCCGCCATGTCATTCCGCCTGCAACCCACACCGCCCGCACGTCCGAACCGCTGCCAGTTGTTTGGCCCCGGCTCGAACACCAAGCTTTTCGAAAAGATGGCGGCAAGTGCGGCGGATGTGATCAACCTTGACCTTGAGGACAGCGTGTCGCCCTCGGACAAGGACGCAGCGCGGGCCAATGTGATCAAGGCCATCAACGAGGTCGACTGGAACACAAAATACCTTTCCGTGCGGATCAATGGCCTTGATACGCCTTACTGGTACAAAGACGTCGTCGATGTGCTGGAACAGGCGGGCGACCGGCTTGACCAGATCATGATCCCAAAGGTCGGTTGTGCTGCCAAGCGGATCAGCTTTGAGGTGATCATCGAATCAGCAGCCGGTATCGCCCATGTAGAAGAGATTGCCGGCAGTTCGCCGCGCTTGGCGGCAATGAGCCTGGGTGCCGCTGATTTTGCGGCCTCGATGGGGATGCAGACAACAGGCATTGGTGGCACACAGGAAAATTATTACATGCTGCATGGCGACACGCGGCATTATTCCGACCCGTGGCACTGGGCGCAGACGGCTATCGTCGCGGCATGCCGCACACATGGTGTGTTGCCAGTCGATGGACCCTTCGGTGATTTCAGCGATGACGAAGGCTACCGTGCGCAGGCGCGGCGTTCGGCGACGCTTGGCATGGTCGGCAAATGGGCGATCCACCCCAAACAGATCGCATTGGCCAATGAGGTGTTTACGCCGTCGGACGAAGCCGTAGCAGAGGCCCGCGAGATCCTTGCAGCGATGGAAGACGCCAAAGCACGCGGCGAAGGCGCTACGGTCTACAAAGGCCGCCTTGTCGATATCGCATCGATCAAACAGGCCGAGGTGATTGTGCGCCAGTCTGAGATGATCGCGGGCTAGCACGACAACACACCAAGGTCGCTGCCCCCGCACCACTGCCGTTGCACTCGGCCCACCCATGCGCCATATAACTATGACCGCATGCAAAAGGCTTGGATTTCATGACGCAATACCTCGATTTTGAAAAACCCCTCGCAGAGATTGAAGGCAAAGCCGAAGAGCTGCGCGCGATGGCCCGCGAAAATCCCGAGATGGACATTCAAAAAGAGGCCTCTGCGCTTGATAAAAAAGCCAGTGACCTGCTGAAATCCCTTTACGCAGACCTGACACCATGGCGGAAATGTCAGGTCGCACGTCACCCCGAGCGGCCGCATTGCAAAGACTATATCGAGGCGCTTTTTACCGAATACACCCCGCTGGCCGGTGACCGCAATTTTGCCGACGATCTGTCCGTGATGGGCGGTTTGGCGCGTCTGAATGGCATTCCAGTCATGGTGATCGGCCATGAAAAAGGCAACGACACCAAATCACGCATCGAACGCAATTTTGGCATGGCCCGCCCCGAAGGATACCGCAAGGCGATCCGTCTGATGTCCTTGGCAGACCGTTTTGGCCTGCCGGTCATTACGCTGGTCGATACCCCCGGTGCCTACCCCGGCAAAGGCGCGGAAGAACGCGGCCAGTCCGAAGCGATTGCGCGGTCAACCGAGAAATGTCTGGAACTGAAAGTGCCGCTGATCAGCGTCGTGATCGGTGAAGGCGGGTCTGGCGGTGCGGTCGCATTTGCCTCGGCCAACCGTGTCGCCATGTTGCAGCATTCGATCTACTCGGTCATCAGCCCCGAAGGCTGTGCGTCAATCCTCTGGAAAGACGCCGAAAAAATGCGTGAAGCGGCCGAGGCGCTGCGCCTGACGTCCGAAGACCTGCACGAGTTGGGCATCTGCGACCGGATCATTCCCGAACCCTCAGGCGGCGCGCATCGCCACCGTGACGAGGCGATTGCAGCTGTAGGTGAGACGCTTGTCACCATGCTGAACGAATTGCGTGGTCTATCAGGCGATAAACTCCGCGCAGACCGCCGCAACAAATACCTCGCCTTGGGTGCAAAGGGTCTTGCTGCATAAGTGGCTTTGCTGCGCGGACATTGGCAGCTTCTGGCGCTGACCGCTGCGGTCTTTGCGCTGTGGCAGACGCCTGCGGTTGTACCTCTGAAAGTACTGATCGTCTTTTTCCACGAGACATCACACGCGATTGCAACACTCCTGACAGGCGGCGATGTCGTCAGCCTCTCGGTGTCGCCTGACCAGGGCGGTCACGTGATCAGCAGGGGCGGCAACCGGTTCATCACGCTTTCGGCGGGATATCTGGGGTCACTGATCATTGGCGTCGCCCTTTTGCTGGCAGCAACGCGCACAGCGGCAGACCGTAAGGTCATGGCGCTTTGCGGTGTGGTCACACTGGTCATCGCAGGCCTTTATGTCCGCGACCTTTTTGCCTTGGTGTTTTGCGTGGGCATGGGGGCCGCCATGCTGCTGATGGCACGGTTCATGGGCCACAATGCCAATGATCTGGCACTACGTGTCATCGGTCTGACCAGCATGATCTACGTGCCCTATGACATTTTCAGCGATACGATTGCCCGCGCGAACCTGCGCTCTGATGCGCGGATGCTGGCAGAAGAATTCGGCGGCACCACGATGATGTGGGGCGGCCTTTGGTTGATCGTCAGTCTTGTGGTGATCGCCTGGTGCCTGCGCAGAGGCCTGGGCCGCAACAGCAATCTCAAATGGCGCTGACTACCACATGGTATCCGCAGCACGTGCGGACCAGCCGGCATCATAATCCGCACCGTCAAAACCGGCTTCCTGCTCGGCCAGTAGATCGCCAACGCTTGGCAAACCCGCACTCTCATCATCCGCTGTCCACAGACGCGCACGCATCAGGGCCCGCGCGCATTGGCTATAGACCTCGGCCACGGTGATCACGATTACGCTACGCGGCTGGTGGCCCTTTTGGTTAAAGCGGCCAATCAACGCCGGCTCAACCGACACAATCGCCGTACCATTCACGCGGATCACATTGTTTGAACCGGGCACCATGAACAACAGACTGATCCGTCCGTCTGCCACGATATTGCGGAGCGTATCTATCCGGTTGTTGCCGCGCCAATCCGGCAGCAACAGCGTCTTGCTGTCCAAGACCTGTACCACCGGGCCTTCATCGCCACGGGGGCTGCCATCCGTGCCCTCCGGCCCGACGGTCGAAACAATGCACAAGCGCGATGCCATGATCCACTTGCGATAAAGCGGGGTCAGCTTTGGGGCGACCTTGATCAGTGAGGCCTTGCCGGGTGTGCCATAGAGCGCCTCAAGTGCGGCTACATCCGTGACGACATGATCAGCCATCAAATCCGGCTTCTTTATTCAGCCGGTCACTGGCTGTCTCGATCTCGTCCTCAAGGCGGCGCATGAATTCGGCCACCTCCAACCCCGGCTCAATTCGCGGCAGGAATTCAAAGACCGCCGTTCCCTGTTTGCGCATGACCCCACGCTTGGGCCAGAACACGCCAACATTGGTCGCCACAGGCACCACAGGTTGGCCCAGTTCACGGTAGAGCGCACCAGTCCCGATTTTATACGGCGCTTTCACCCCCGGGGCGATACGCGTCCCTTGGGGATAGATAATCAACTGACCGGCGCGCGCGCGGCCGGCCTGCACGTCGGCCACCATCTGCTTGATCGCCACACCACGTTTACCGCGGTCGACAGGAATACACCCGATCCGCAGACCGAATTGGCCGATGATCGGTGCGTATTTCAGGATGGCCTTGAAAATGAATTTGCCGCGCGGCATCGCGCCATAGATCATGAGCACATCCAGAAAAGACTGGTGCTTGGGGGCGACCATGACCTCGTCACTGGGCGGCTCACCCCTGATTTCGCATTTCAGACCGATCATCCAGCCCGCGCTCCAGCGAATATAGCGACAATAGGCATGACAGGCGGCAACGGCCCCGTCCGCTGACATGATGGCGGCAGGCGTATAGATGATCCCAATCACCAGCATGGCAACATACATCTGGATATTGAAGATCAGCGAGCGGACCCATTGGACGGCATTGCTCATGTTTGCTCCCTCAATCTGCGGAACGCCGCCGCGCGGGTCGCAAAGAAGGCAACAATTGCAGCCAGAATAGGGATCAGCAAGGGCCAAACCCATTCACCACCTTCAAAGCCGACACCCAGCAGAAGGCTACTGGTCGCATCGCCCTGCGGCATCAGGGACACAACGCCCAATCCGATCAGCATTCCCACCAGAGCGCCCCCGGCCGCCCGCAAAGTAAAGCGGCGGACAAAGGCGCGGGCGATATAGGCATCCTTGGCCCCAACCAACCGCAAAACCGCGATGATCCGCGCATTGGCCGCCAATGCGGCTTGCGCAGCCAGCGTAATCATCGCCGCAACAGTCGCGCCAATCAACACGATCACCGACCAACCGATCAGCCGTACACGGGCCGCCGCATCCAGCAGCGGCGCACGCCATGCGGTATGGTCATCAAGGATCGCGCCAGGCACTTGCGCGGACAGACGCGCACGCAAACCTTCAACATCAAAGTCGTCACCATCTGTGACGATCTCGATCAACTGCGGCACAGGCAGCGCATCAAGCGGCAGGTCGGGCCCGAACCAAGGTTCCAGCAGGGCCTGTTGTTCATCCTGTGACAGGGCTCGCACACGCGTAACACCCGGCGTCGTCTCCAGCACATCAAGCGCCGCCAGCAAAAGCGCATCTGCTGTGGCGGGATCAGCGGGCAAACGCAAGGTTGCCGACTGGGCCAGATCGGCGGCCCAGAGGCTTGCCACGCGATTGGTGGTCAAAGACAAAGCAAGCGTGATCACCGCAAGAAAGGCCATCACTGCGGCCACAAAAACGGTCAACCGCACGGTCATGCCCGTTTGCGGCACCGAACGGTCGGCCTGCGGATCGCCCAACATCAATTCCAGCAGGGCCTTCATAGCTCGGCCCCCGCCTGAACAAGCTGGCCATCCTTCAGACGCAGCACCCGTGCGCTGACATCGGACTTGGTCGCGCGGATCATCGCCAGATCATGGGTCGCAATCAGGATTGTCTTTCCCATCTTGTTCAGCTCAATCAGCAGGCTCAGCAAGCGCTGCGACATCTCCCAATCGACATTGCCTGTCGGCTCATCCGCGATAATCACATCGGGCGACACAATCACCGCCCGCGCAAGTGCCGCGCGCTGGCGTTCACCACCCGATAGCTCGGGTGGCCGCTGGTTAGCCTGCGGCCCCAACCCCACCCAATTCAATAGCTCCGGCAGGTTCTGGGCGGCCTCATGGGCGCGTCCCGACACGGTCAGAGGCAATGCGATATTCTCGGCAATGCTCAGATGATCCAGAAACTGGCAGTCCTGATGCACAACGCCGATGCGCCGGCGGGACATTGCCACCTCATCGCGGGTCAGGGCACCGGCATCTTGTCCAAAAATGCGAACCTTGCCCTTGTTCGCGCGTAAATCAGAGTAGCAAAGACGCAGCAAAGTGGTCTTGCCTGCACCTGATGGACCTGTCAGGAAATGGAATGAGCCGGGCGCAAGCGTCAGAGATATATGAGAAAAAAGTGTCTGACCCCCATATCCGTATGAGACGTTCTCTAATTCGATCACGGTTTTTCCCCTGGCACTACACCGCTCTTCTGCCCAAATCTGCAACAGGTTTCAATGACCGCGCACACCTGCATGCGCAAAACCTTTGCGTTTGGCGCAGTGGTTGATAAATTGAGGTCGGTGACAACAATAAGCTCTCTAAACCACCGGGCAGGCAGAAGGAATTTAACATGAGGCTGATTTGCCCCAATTGCGAAGCGCAGTACGAGGTCTCGGATGATGCGATTCCTCCGGGCGGGCGCGATGTTCAATGTTCGAATTGCCAACTGTCCTGGTTCCAGACCGAAAAACCAACTGTGCCGGGTCGCGACAAACTCACTTTGAGCAACCGGCAAGAGCCCGCAGTCGAAGAGCCAACCTCGATCGCTGATCCAGCGCCAGAGGCCGAAGCTATTCCAGAGACATCCTCCGATTCCGCCGCAGAAGCGCCTACAGAGCCTGCGCGCAGCTTTATGGAAGAAGTCGCATCAGAATTCCCGCCGGCTGAATCTGCGCAAGCACCTGAGCCCCCAGCAAAGGCCTCGACAGCGCCACCAGAACCCATGCGCAGGCAACTCGATGATGCCGTCGCAAATATCTTGCGCGAAGAAGCGGCAATTGGAACAACCGCCGCCGTGGCCGCTACGCAAGCGCCAAGCCCGGTTGCAAAACCACCCGCAACCGAAGCGCCAAAGGCCGCCGCACCTGTCGCCGTAGACGAAACCCGCCAGCGCATTGCCATGATGACAGCTGAAGAGGGCGGCACCCGCAGTGGCGCAAAAACCAACACAACCACCGCTACAGCACCCAATGCCGAAGAGGCGCATCTGCGGACCGTTCCCTCGATCAATGAAATCAACGCCACTCTGCGCGCCCGTGCACAGGCCAATGACGCGTCAGGGCTGACAGAGGCCGAAAAGGTGGAGGCCGTTGAGCGCAAAGGTTTCCGGCGTGGTTTCTTCTGGGTTCTGCTGATCCTGATCGTAGCGATCCTGCCCTATGTCTTCGCAGATCAGATCACCGAAAACCTGCCCCAGACGACCGGGTTCATGGCCTCTTATGTAATGATGATTGACCAACTGCGCTTGTCTTTGAGCGAGATGGTGAACGGGTTTATGGCGGAGTAATCCGCCACCCGCAGCCTCTACGACAAATGAAAGCTGGTCGCTGACCTAGAACTGATCCAGCAAGCGCCGCAGATAGTCCCGTTCAATCTCGGGTCTGTCCTGCTCGGCCGAGCGGCGGCGGATTTCGTCCAGCAGCTCTTCGGCGCGGCGATTGATGTCGCCATTCCCCAACAGCTCTTGATCCGTGCCCAACTGCCCGGTGTTGCCCATTTCGCGACCCAGCGGATCACGCTGACCGGGCACGGGCCGGCCACTGGCCTCGCCCTGCTCTGAGCCTTGTCCGGGTTCCGCGTTCTGGTTTTCGGCCATCGCCTGCCCCAGTTCACGCATCCCGTTGCGCAGGGCGTCCATCGCTTCGGCCTGACGGTCGATGGCCTCTGCCAGATCGCCGTTG
>CAYZKE010000099.1:0-474 GCA_964478505.1 uncultured Loktanella sp. | reverse complement strand
TTGGCCTTGCTGGCCACCCTGGCTCGGCTCAGTGCCCTGATCGCCCTGCTGTCCGGGCTGTGCGCCGGGTTCCTGACCCTGCTGGCCTTGTTGCCCTTGCTGGCCGGGCTGTCCTTGCTGACCTTGGTCGCCGGGGTTAAACTGGTCCTGCAGATCGCTGAAACTGTCATCCGACAATTCTTCCTGCTCGCGCAGCGTATCGGACAGGTCCTGCATAGATTGCTCGCCCGGACTTGGTGGGCCGTCGCCGCCCTCGCCTTGGGTGACGCGCATGTTTTCCATCATCTGGTTCAGCTGTTCCATCAGCTCTTGCGCCTCGGCCATGCGGCCCTCTTGCATCAGCTCTTCGATGCGATCCATCAGCGCCTGCAACTCATCCATGCCCATTTGCTGGCCCTGCTGACCGCTGTCCGCCTGATCGGTGCCATCCGAGGGTTCTGATTCTTCGGCAAGCATCCGCAGATAGTCATTGGT
>CAYZKE010000098.1:0-9324 GCA_964478505.1 uncultured Loktanella sp. | reverse complement strand
CCTTCGAGGCACCGCTTCAAGAGGTCATCACGATCAGCACTGATCTGTTCACGCAGGCGCAGGTCTTTGTGGAAAGCATGTTCCGCACGTGGAACCTTTACCAGATCCTGATTGCTTTGGCCGTCTTCGCCATGGCGCATCTGTTGCGCGCCATTTTGGGACCGCGCATTCGGGCGTGGATGGGCTCACGCGAAAACTGGCCGAAGTGGCGCATGCGGATTCTGGTCGTCGTGCACCAACGGCTGCGCGCGATTTTCTTTGTTTCGCTGATCTGGTTCGTCGTCTTTGCCATGCGCGAGGTCACTTGGCCCAGCCGGAGCTATCTTCTGAGTGTGATCGGCACTCTGGCGCTGGCGTGGCTGCTGATTGTTTTTGCCACGCGCCTGATCAAGAGCCCTGCCCTGCGCAGATTCGTCCGCTATGGGGCATGGACATGGGCAACTCTGCAAATCTTGGGCCTTCTGGATGTGGCCGAACGTTTGCTGGACAGCATCGGTTTCACAATCGGGGAAATCCGTTTCTCGCTGCTCTTGTTGGTGCAGGGTCTTGTCATCCTTGGCGGTCTGATCGCACTGGCGCGGTTCTTTACAACGACCACCGCCAGCCGGATCAAGGCCAACGAGGACATCAGCCCCTCAATGCAGGTGCTGATCGTCAAAGGCGTACAAATTGCATTTTACGGCGCAGCATTCTTTGTCGGCGTCCGCGCCCTCGGGATTGATCTGACGGGCCTTGCGGTGCTGTCCGGTGCGATCGGTGTGGGCCTTGGTTTTGGTTTGCAGAAAGTGGTATCAAACCTTGTCTCGGGTGTCATCATCCTGCTGGATAAGTCGATCAAACCGGGGGATGTGATCAGCCTTGGCGACACCTTTGGCTGGATCAATTCACTGGGTGCGCGTTATGTTTCGGTCGTCACGCGCGACGGGCGCGAATACCTGATCCCGAACGAGGACCTGATCACCGGACAGGTGGTGAACTGGTCACATTCAAACGAATTTGTGCGGCTGGATATCCATTTTGGCACCGCTTACCATGACAACCCCCACGAGGTACGCCGCATCGCGATTGAGGCCGCACAAAGCGTGGACCGTGTTCTGAAAAACCGCCCCGCAGTCTGCCATATCGTGGGGTTTGGCGACAGCTCGGTCGACTATATACTGCGCTTCTGGATCAGGGACCCGACGGGCGGTCTGACAAACATCCGCGGCAACGTCTATCTGGCGCTCTGGGATGCCTTTGCTGAACACGGCATCAGCATCCCGTTCCCGCAGCGCGAGGTGAAGCTGCTCGAAAGCGAACAGGTGAATGTGCGGATGGGCGACTAGGTCGCCCGATCTGCGATCAGGCCGCAGCTTTATCCATCACGTCACGCACCGCAGAAAGCAGGACGTCAGCAATGATGTCACATTCCTTCAATGTCAGCCGCGCGGGCAAACGCACGTCGCAGGCCCGCATCAGCATGGCCCGGGTCTGCGGAAGATCACCCGTGTGATCAAGAAACTCCCAGTTCCAGAAAGCGCGGGCGTTATCGGCTGACTGACCGAAAATTTGGACTTTCAGCCCATTGGCCGCACATGCCGTAGCAAATGCCGCGCAGTCTGCCTCGGCCATCTGGACAAGGTTGAACTGGATCGAGTCTGGCGCACGGCGCTCTCCTTCCAGCGGCGCAGGCACGTCGAACCAAGGACAGTCGTTCAGACGCGCCGCCACATGGTCATGATTGCGCAGCCCGTCACGGACGCGACGTGGCAGTTCTTCCAGTTGCGGGCGAATGATCGCGGCAGACAGGTTGGACAGGCGCAGATTGTAAAGCGGCAGCTTGTTCTGCCATTTCTGCATAATGTCATGGGGCACCACATGTTTCATCCATGTGTGCTCATATGCCCCCGACATGATGATGGCGCGCGCAACGCTGTCGGCATCATCGGTGACCAGTATCCCGCCTTCACCCGCATTCACCATCTTGTAGCTTTGAAAACTGAAACAGCCGATCCTGCCAATAGTGCCGATCTTGCGGCCCTTCCAGCTGGTCCCAAGCGAATGGGCGGCATCTTCGATCACAGGCACATTGCGCTCTGCACAAAGTGCCATGATCGCGTCCATGTCCGAAGTATGGCCCCGCATATGCGATATGATGACGGCGTCCACCCCACCGAGTTTCGCTTCAAAATCGGCAATGTTGATCCGGTAGTCCGCACCGCATTCAGCAAGTACAGGCACGCAATCGGCGTGAACCACAGCAGAGGGCACCGCAGCAAAGGTAAAGGCGGGGATCAGGACCCGCGCACCCTTTGGCAGGTCAAGCGCCTTGAGCGACAGAAACAGCGCGGCCGAACAGCTCGAGACAGCCAAAGCGTATTTCGTCCCCAGCAACGTTGCGAATTCCTGCTCCAGCAGAGAAACAGGCGCGTTTTGCGAGGCGGTATAGCGGAACAGGTCACCAGAATTGAGCAGGCGCTGCACCTCATCGAATGCAGCCTTCGGGATCGGTTCCGCGGAGTAGACGTCTGGGCACTGCTTCATAAGGATTCCTCTTTTGCTCCTATCACTGGTCAATCTTTATAACAGAACAATGACACATGAACCCAAGACGTGGCGGCCCTTGCTGAGATGGCGGAACATCTACGCGAAGTGAAGCTGTAAAAAGGCGAACAGGTGAACGTGCAGATGCAAGATTAGGGGGCAGGTTTTCGGGTAAAATAGCTGATCGGACTTTGTCTTGTCTGGAGGCACCCTAAACCACGCCGCCAGATCGACAGCTCAACCGGGAAGTCCGTCAATCTTTTCAATAGTGGCGAGGTCGTTGTCCCAATCAGCGCGACTGGAAAAGCAAATATGCGCAATGGGCCGTATGCTGATCCGGCTATCAACAGACCCTGCCGGAACAACAAGCATACCATCGTCCTTTTGAAGAAATGGCAGCGCGGATCCGCAATCCGTGCAAAAGCACTTGACGTGCCGTGTTCCGGAAAGACGGAACTGTTTGATATTTTTCTCTCCTGACAACCAGGAAACGCTCGCCTTGGACGAAAACAGGTTCGCCGAATGTGCTGAGCCGCTGTCCTTGCGGCAGCGCGCGCAATGACAAAGGAAGAAACTTTCGAACACTCCTGATATGCGGAACTTTACAGCGCCACACAGGCACTGTCCGTCGGCCAGATGATCCATTCAACACCCTCCAGACATATGCGAGGCTGGCAGCCAGCCGAATGTAAATGTTAGTTCCCATCCATATCGGTGTGGGGACCGGAGATCAAATCGGGCTCATACCTGCCGCTGACGGAACAAAAGCCGCGCATTCCTGCGCGGCTTTCTCAGTTCTAGCGCACCACGGTCTTACCCGCGGTTCATCCGGTTTTCGATCAGGTCATCAACCACCGACGGATCAGCAAGCGTCGAGGTATCACCCAGCGCGCCGAAATCGTCCTCGGCGATCTTGCGCAGGATACGGCGCATGATCTTGCCCGAGCGCGTTTTCGGCAGACCCGGTGCCCATTGCAGAAGATCAGGCTTGGCAATGGGGCCAATCTCGGACCGGACCCAGACTTCAAGCTCTTTGCGGAGTTCATCTGATGGTTCTTCACCGTTCATCAGCGTGACATAGGCGTAGATCCCCTGCCCCTTGATCGCGTGCGGATAGCCAACCACGGCTGCCTCGGCCACTTTCGCGTGGGCGACCAAAGCACTTTCCACCTCGGCCGTGCCCATCCGGTGACCCGAGACGTTGATCACGTCATCGACGCGGCCTGTGATCCAGTAATATCCGTCTTCATCGCGCTTACAGCCGTCACCGGTGAAGTAGTAGTTCTTGTAGTCGCTGAAATAGGTCTTCTCGAACCGCGCGTGATCGCCCCAGACGGTGCGCATCTGGGCAGGCCAGCTATCCTTGATGCACAACACACCTTCGGCGGCGGTATCGTGGATTTCCTCGCCCGAGGTTGGCTCCAGAATAACGGGCTGGATGCCGAAGAAAGGCAGTGTCGCAGAGCCCGGTTTGGTCGCTGTCGCGCCCGGCAGCGGTGTTAGCAAGTGACCACCGGTTTCGGTCTGCCACCACGTGTCGACAATCGGCGCTTTGCCCTTGCCAACAACATCATTGTACCAGTTCCATGCCTCGGGGTTGATCGGCTCGCCCACAGTCCCCAGCACCTTGATGTCAGACAGATCGTATTTTTCGACAAAGCTGTTGCCCTGCGCCATCAACGCGCGGATCGCGGTCGGGGCGGTGTAGAACTGGTTGACCTTGTGCTTTTCACACACGGCCCAGAACCGGCCTGCATCGGGATAGGTCGGCACGCCTTCGAACATGATCGTTGTCGCACCATTCGCCAAAGGTCCATAGACGATATAGCTGTGCCCTGTCACCCAGCCCACATCAGCGGTACACCAGAAGATATCACCGTCGTGATAATCGAACGTGTATTGCTGCGTCATGGCCGCATAGACCAGATAGCCACCGCTGGAATGCACGACGCCTTTGGGCTGACCGGTGGAACCGGACGTGTAGAGAATGAACAGCGGATCTTCGGCGTTCATTTCCGCAGGCGGACAATCAGCGCTGACCTTTTCTTCCATTTCGTGCAGCCAGTAATCCAGATCACCGCGCCATGCGATCTGCTGGCCGGTGCGCTTGACCACCAGACATTTCACGTCATTGTAATCGTTCAGCAGCGCTTGGTTCACGCTGTCCTTGAGGTTGGTCACACGGCCACCGCGAGGTGCTCCGTCAGCGGTAATCACAACCCTTGCGTCGCAGGCATTGATCCGTGCGCCCAGCGCCTCAGCCGAGAACCCTGCAAAGACGATCGAATGGATGGCGCCAATCCGCGCGCAGGCCAGCATCGCATAGGCGGCCTCCGGGATCATTGGCAGGTACAGGACAACCCGGTCGCCTTTGCCAACGCCCATCTCCTTCAAAACATTCGCCATAAGCGAGGTTTTCTCATGCAGCATCTTATAGCTGATATGCAGCGCCTCATCATCGGGGCTGTCAGGTTCCCAGATAATCGCGGTCTGGTCACCGCGCGTCGCAAGATGACGGTCGATGCAGTTGGCACTGACGTTCAGCGTACCGTCTTCATACCATTTGATATCAACCGCACCGGGGGCGAAGCTCGTATTCTTGACGCGGGTGTAAGGTTTGATCCAGTCGATCCGCTTGCCATGCTCGCCCCAGAACGCCTCAGGGTCATTGATCGACGCGGCGTACATCGCGTCATAAGTCGCCTTATCGGCATGCGCCCCTGCCGCCATTGCGGATGATGGTGGATAGATTCCGGATTGATCGGTCATGGCATGTCCCCCCTGATCACTTCTTAACAACCGCGGGCACGCGCCCAACGGCCTCCTCAGCGTGCATCATGGCGAAAATGTGATCGAATCCAAGTCTCGTTGGGGACAACTTAGAGGGTTTGTAAAAACAACACCGCCCGTAAAGTTGCGTTAGTCAAGATTTTTACAGATGTCTTACACTTGTCACTCGCGCAACTTGGGCCGCCGTGCGTGGCGGCAGCCCAAAGCGCAAAGTTCTTAAGCGTCGTGGCGAAAGGTCATGCTGACCACATCAGCGCGTGTCAGGCCTTTGGCGCGCAGTTCTTCTTCTGGAATGTCCCAGATCGCCTGGATCGCCTGCGTCCGTGAATTGCTGACAGCCATACTCTCAAGCATGGAGCCGATCGCGCGAAGTGGTTTCATGACCAGTTCGGCCAGCATTTCGCGGTTTGAAATCAGTGTGTTGTCGAGTTGGAGAGCCATGTTGCGCCTCGTCAATATGTGTCTGTCCTCCCACAACGAGAACTAGGGTGGTGACGATGGGACGGCAACGGTCAAAAAATGCAAACCCACCATGCAGATACTGCATAGTGGGCTGTTCTCTCATCATTTGGGGCCTAGAAATGCATCAATTCTTGACGTCGGTTTTCCCATCCCAGGGCGCATCGGGGACAGTGACCGTCTTGGCGCGCTTGGTCGCTGCAGGCATGGGTGCTGGCGTCGTCGCATCGGGCTTTGCGGTAACCGGCGCAGGTGCGGCAGTAACCGCGGGCTTGCTTGCTTTGGCCTTGGTCTTTGGAGCGGCCTTCTTTGACACAGGCTTTGCCGTTTCAGCTTTTGCCGGTGCAGGAGTCGTGGCCGGTTTCGTTTCAACTGCAGGCGCTGGTGCGGCCTTGGCCACAGCTTTCTCGTCTGGCTTGGGCGCGGATGTGACCGGTTCAGCGACTGCGACTTTCGCAACCGGCGCAGGTTTCGCGTCAGCTTTCGGTGCCGTCTCGGACGCGACGATTTTTTTCGGTGCAGCCTTCTTTGGCGCCGCCTTTTTGGAGGCAGCTTTCTTCGGTGCCGCCTTCTTGACAGTGGCCTTCGCTTTCTTGGCAACTTTCGGCTTGGCTGTCGCGGCCTTTGCCTTGGCGGCAGGTTTTGCAGGCGCGGAGAGCATGCTGCCACTCATCAGTGCGCGCTGCGCGACCACCATCTGGTCAATCATGGTATCCGTCAGGCGCATTTGCTGACCGATCACCGCACTGGCGATCTGCATCCCCTGTGCTGTCATTGAAAGTGTCACTGCCGGTGTCATAATGGCTCCCTCTTTGGCAAAACCCTATTTCATAGACAGTATACACCATTTATTTCGCAAACGCAGCATTATTCTGCGGCGCAGCAAAAGGATGCCGATGAAGCCCCTTCTGCTGCGCTTGTCCACCCTAGTCTGTCTGGTCCATCCGCACGGAATAGCGCACCTGCCCTTTCACGGGTTGGCTCCAATTCAGATGGACATCGCGCAGGCTGCTGCCCTGTTCGCCTTCGGCCCAAGGCAGATCATGCACGCGCGTGTTGCCGGCATTTGTAATCGCCCCATCCGGCATCACGCTTTCAACCGTCAGCGCGCGCCCCGCAAAGGGCAAGGCCGTGGCCGTTTCCATCACCCAGGTGGTGGCCTCGGTTACCTGCGTATGGGTCAGGACCGCCGGATTGGACACAGGCTCGTTCACATTGTGAAATGTGTTGCCCGTAAAGACAAAGCTGCGGGTCCGGCCGTAGTCCAGATCGGCAAAGGTCGTATCCACATGCTCGACCCGGTCAATGCGCCCATTGAGTGACCGGAACACATTGCCGATGACAGCAAAGCCATTGATGAAATGGCCGGGCCCATAGGGTTTGATCACGATAAAATTGAACCAGTCCGCCACATCATTCGTCGTGAACATATTGCCTGTGATCGTCAGGCCGCCAAAGGAAAACTGCGCGCCAAAGGCCGGTGTCGCGTCATGCTCATTGGTCCATTCGATAAAGTTGTTGTCGCAATAGTTACCGGTGAAAATGCTCTTGGGGTTCGGCAAAGTCAGAACGATTCCGCCCATCCGCACGCCGTTGACCTCATCATCACCGTGGAACCAGTGATTGCCCGTCATCAGGTTGCCGGACCCTGCCAAAACGCAGAAATGTTTGAATTTGCTGGTGCGGTTGTCCCGGATTTTGACGTCATTGGCGTTGGCGTTGAACCCGATACTGACGCGGTTCGCCACCGGCACGGACTGTTCGTCCGAAATCAGCTGGCAGCGGTCAATCATCATGCCCTGACACCCACGCCCCGGCGACGTGATCCCGCGGTCTTTGGGCCGGTTGATGAAACAATCACGGACATGAAAGGTGAACCCGTCAGGAGCCAACATTATCCCGCTTGCAACGCCACGGCCCTGAAACTCGATATCGTCAAGGATGAATTGGCTGAATTTCTCGTATCCTGAAAAATCAAGCATGTACTGAAAACGCGAAAAGGTGAAAACCTGCGTGCCCTCCGCATCAAAAAGCGGGAGGCTAAGCTCGAGTGTCTGTGCCGCTTCATTAACCGCAGTCACATAGATCTCACGACCGACACCATTGCCCTGCACCAAAGACCCCACCGGGATGCTTGTGATATTGACCACATTGGTCAGACGCTTGTCATCGCTGGCAGAATAGGTCGCTTGCGACGTCACCTCGACCGTATCCCATGCCGCACCATCAGCGGGCTGGAACTGGCCATTGCGGATCACACGGCGGGTTTCAAAGCGGGTGCGTGACGGGTCTGCGGCCTGCATATCCACTGGCTCTGTCAGCAAGACGCGGCGCCCGCACAAATCAAGCGAATCGTGATCGGCAAAATTGATCAGGGCTTGATAGGCCTTTTTGAACGCGACTTCTTCGTCCTGAAACGCCTTGAAATAGGTGTCGTAGTTAAAGTCCTGCTGCAAAATAAAACGGTGTTCAGGCGCTTGGACAACCCGGCCCTCAAACTGGATACGGCTTTCGATTGTGACGTTGTTTTCCAAAAGGTAGTCACCGGCAGGCACCATGACGGTGCGGCCGTTCGCGGCAGCGTCGGCGGCGTTGAACGCAGCACTATCATCGGTCACCCCATCCCCTTTGGCACCGTAATCGCGCACATCGACCATGCTGATCAGATCACGCGTAAAGGCAGAGGTCACATCGGTGATCGTTATATCATCGAGCCGCACAACGCCGCCTGTAGGACCTGTCAGATCAATGCCGAAATGGCCATATTCTGCACCAGTCCATACCAGATCGACACCACCACGATCGGCGGTGGCAACAATGGCTGTAACCTCGACCACCTGACCATAACTTGTCAGCTGTTTCGCGGCACCGAACGTGGTGACACCCGCCAGTTCCACGCCGCCGCCCCCACCCGGCCAACCGGCAATCCGGACCGCAGGCAAAGCGCCCGCAACCGCTTTGACCCGCGCAGTGATCTGCAAATAACACCCCGGAATGATCGGCGTTTCACCCTTGTAACGCACCCGCTGTGTCGGATCAATTTTCAGAAGCTCAAGACATCCTGCGAAATCCTGATCCGCGGCAACAAACACGCCAGACCCGCTGGCGGCATAAGAGTCAGAGCCGGGCGTGCCGTCCGTGCTCGACCAGAGCGCCAGACCTGCAGAAAACGGCAATGGATCGAAAACGATTCCGTCAGTGATAGCTTTGTTCATGAAATGGCCCCTGAAGTTGAAAAACAAAAGGCCCGGCGCAAACCGGGCCACCTGTGCAAGGGGTAACGTCAAGATTTAAACAGCGGCTGATGGCACCGTCACGCTGGGCTGCGCAACGGGGCTAGGCCCCGACATCGGGCGCAGGCAACAGGCGCACACCGTTGATCTGCCAGCCCTGCGCGGTCTCAACCATCTGATAATCCAGAATATGCAGACCACCCTGCGCGTCACGCACCATCACCTTTTGCCAGACCATGCCGCCCAGATCGCGCAGTTCCAAGAACCGCACATCAGCATTGTCCCACACCATCGGATAGCCCTGCTGGACCATCATGCC
>CAYZKE010000097.1:0-9421 GCA_964478505.1 uncultured Loktanella sp. | reverse complement strand
TGCTGCGCAACACGCTTTACACAGGGTCAACCGGCAATGCCGCCAGTTTCGGGCCCCTGAACATCCCCGACCGCAATGGGGTTTCACGTCCAATGATCGAGCTTGCCTCTTTGGCCACGCTGGAAGAGGCGCTTGTCAAGAATGGTGTCGACGCCCAACAGATGTGGGTGGACCCTGAAAACTGGGATTTCCCCGAAGACATCGTTGCCGAATGGACCGCGCAGTGCGCGCACGCAATCGCACAGGCGATCCAATCAACGCAGGCGATCGTCGATCTTGAACTGGTTTTGATTGATGGATGGATGCCCCGCGCGCTCTGCGCCGAGGTAACCGCGCAAACCAGAGCGCATCTCGCGACGTTGGATATGACCGGTATGGACAGACCCGATATCGCAACAGGCACGCGCGGCCCTGATGCGCGCGTTCTTGGCGCGGCAAGCCTGCCGCTCAGCCACCGTTTTCTTGTGCAATAGCTACGACGCACACGCGGGAACACCCAGGCGGGGGGTTTGCATAAATCCGCAAATATCAGGGATGAAGTGGTGAGCCGTGATGGGTTCGAACCATCGACCTACTGATTAAAAGTCAGCTGCTTTCATATTTCACCAAATACCATGAGAATACTTAAGCCTATACAAAATATGTTATTTTGCTCACACACTTGTTCGTAGCCTTACTCTGGATTACATTGCATTGCATGTTTTTTGTAACCCAAGTGACACCCAACCACTATGCCCAGACTGACAGAGACTAACCTGAATGACGCCATTCTGCGCAATGCAAAGCCGCAGGTTCAACGATATGACCTATATGATGCACGGGTTCGCGGATTGGGTCTGCGGGTTGCAACAAGCGGAACCAAGAGTTGGTTTGTGATGCGACGTGTCAAAGGGCGAATGACCCGAAAGACGTTCGGCCGCTATCCTGCACTATCGCTCACAGACGCCAGAAGAATGGCGACAGGGCTGGTTGCTGATATGGCACGTGGGCTGGTTGATGATCGACCATCCGATTACATGTTTGATGCCGCTGTTGAGGAGTGGCTGCAACGGGATCAGGGGAAGAACCGAACTGTGCGGCAGGTGCGCAATGCTTTGAACCTCTATGTCATGCCCACCCTATCTAGGCGCAAGCTACATGAGGTTTCCAAAGCTGATGTTATCCGCATCATCGACAAGATCATGGATCGTGGTGCCGGTGTGTCAGCAAATCGTGTACTTGCTTATCTACGTCGCTTCTTCACATGGACTATCGAGCGGGACCTATTACAGGCTAATCCAACAGCTGGGATACCAAAGCCATTTCAGGAAACATCACGTGACCGCGTTCTGTCTATTGAAGAACTAGCACGGGTGAATTTGGCTACCGAAAGCATGGGGTACCCCTTTGGTCCACTTATCCAGATGCTTCTTTTGACTGGTCAGCGCCGAGATGAAGTCGCGCATGCTGTTTGGGATGAGTTTGACCTGAGCGCACGAAGGTGGACCATCACAAGCAATAGAGCGAAGAACGGCCACCAGCATGTCGTCCACCTCAGCGTGCCTGTTCTCGATCTTTTGAACAAACTGCCCCGCATTGATGGACAGCACTACTTATTCAGCACGATTGGCACACGACCGTTTAGCGGGTTTTCAGCAGCCAAAAAGAGATTGGATCGAACCACTGGCATCAGCGATTGGACCCTACACGACCTGAGGCGCAGCTTCGCTACTCACTGCACAGAGCAGCTTGGGATCAGCCCTGTCGTGATCGACAAGGTGCTTAATCACCAGTCAGGTGCTGTGCGAGGCATCGCCGCTGTCTATCAGCGTGGGGCCTATCTGGAACAACGACGGGACGCTTTGGATGCATGGGGAAAATTCATAACCAGCACTATGAATTTACCACCTGATCTTGAGAAGATGGAGACATAGCATTGGACATTGATGTTGACGAAGAACCACCTGCACAGACATTTCGTGCTGGATGGCTACTCTTTAAATTTGCACGGCATCAGGCACGTCATGGAGAGGCCAGCGTGGAACAGGTGCGGGAGATCGTCCGCATGGCGCACGCACAAGCAGCTGATGATTTCAAATACTGCAAGACGGCAAAGGACTATCACAGGGTTTTGGCAGCACAGCAGGCCGCAGAGGCCATGCTTGAGCAAGCAGAAGGTCGGGAACCTACAGGTGTCTTAGCCGCATTTGATACTCTAGCGAAGAACCATGAGGGGGAAGAGCATGAAATTGACCTTGGTCGGAAAGGAAAGCCATCGAAGCTGACATTCAAGGACCACTGGTTGCGTGCCGCAGCTAGCGTAATTTGGGAAGAACGGCCAAATGATCGAGAGCAACTTGTGCGAGATGCAAAGAAGTTGGGGCTTCAACTTGATAGAAAGTCTTTAGCCAAGCTAGTCGACAACATGGATCAAGGCAGGCTGAAATACGACGAAGTCCACAAACCCTTGGTAAAAGCGCTGTATGACGTTGGCTGGACCAGCCTCACTGACTTCTGCTGACGATGGCCCCATGCAAACCAACTTTCCTACAGGCCCCTTATAGGGCTTAGGACGCCATTGGTGACAACCTGCAATCATCTGAAATTGCAGGAACGAAATCCAATGACACAGACCCAATCCAAACTCCTCACCCAAAAACAAGTGATGGCCATCGTGCCATACAGCCACACGCACATTTGGCGTCTTGAACGTGCGGGCAAATTCCCACAGCGCTTGAAGCTTGGGCCAAACCGCGTCGGCTGGCTTGCCGAAGAGATCGAGGCGTGGGTGCAGGACAAGGCGCAACTGCGCAATGGGGAGGATCAATGATGCCAGCACCCATTGAAAAGCTGCCAAATCCGTCAATTCATTGTCGCACTTCCCAGCCAAAGCCCGCGGTTTTCCAGTCAGCACTGCGGCTGTCATTCACGCAACACTCACTGGGTCAGACATCTGCATTGCAAGCGCTGGTTCGCCTGCTCTTGGACGTGAACTTCGGGACCGGAACAGAGGCCAAAACAGGCCTTTGGTGCCTACCCCTCACAAATCCCAAAACCACCGAAATTCATTCTGAAAAGGTGAATTATGTCAGATAGTTATGATACCCGTTCTGCTGCAATCAAGCATTTCCTCGCTAACACCAAGATGCGCAAATGCAAACAGCGAGACGCTTTGGTCGATCAGATCAAGAGACACCCTCGGCCAATGTACTGGGCCAACCACTTGTTAGAGTTGCACGGTGCAAAGACCATAACCGACAGAGGCTTTCAAATCTGGCTGCTGCGACTGATAGTAAAGCGTGGACCATTTGATCCGGTCTTTAAAGGGATGATCGCAGCAACTCAGGCCAAGGCCAAACGCGGCAAGCTGTTGAAGACCGATCTACCGCCACTGGAAAAGATACTCAAAGACAGTTGGTGCCCTCACTCAGACGAAGACAAGGCTGCTGCACGGAAAGATGCAGCCGATCGGCTTGTCGCGCTGGGCGAACATGATCCGCATGAAGATGGGCAGGGAGGTTCTTGAATGGCAAGGAAACGTGACCACCGGGGCCGCAGCAACACCCAACAGTTTACAAAGCTTGAGCGTCGGCTTCTTCAGGAAGAGGCATGGCGGTGCCTAAGTTCTTCGGCCAAAGCTTTGTACCCCTACATCAGGCTGGAATGGAAAGGCCCCCAGTACAACAACAATGGGCGCATCCGGTTATCTCTGCGCCAAGCAGCAAAAGCGCTTGGCGTCACCAAAGACACGGCAGCACGCGCGTTTCAGGACCTGCAAGCCAAGGGGTTCATTGCAGTTACCAAACCAGCGATACTTGGTGTCGATGGCGGAGGCACTGCGCATGAGTATGAAATCACTGAACTCGCTATGCCGAAAGCTGAAAGCAGAGATGGCAGCCGCCTGTTCCGTCAATGGAAGCCAGGACAAGACTTCCCAGTGATAAAGGCTGCGATGGGCAACCCGACCGGGGCGAACGGAAAAAAACGAAAACCCGTCATAACGATAAAGACCATACGGTCATAGATTTGGAGACGGCTAGGCAAGGCACGTCATAAGAATGATCATTGGCCGTCATAAAAACTGATATGAATGAGGGTATTTCTTGAAAATGTCCGTCCCAGGAAGCATGACATCCTTATCTACCATGTATATGGGCAAACATGTTCAGTCCCTGTAGCAGCAAATCATATGCAACAGACTAGAGGGGCCATTGTAAAACAGGGCCCCTGTCTACCCCCACCTATGGGGTACCCGCCTTGTCGCGACAGCAATCTTACAAACTTCTACTTAGTAGTTCACTTAGACGATGAAGAGGAAAAATGTACCGGATCCACCTTAAGCGGCCATTCATGCATTCCACAGCACACTTTTGCTTCGTGCCCACAGCAGACATGGTTGCAAAGCTGCCCTTGCTTGATAGTTTTCAGCTAGGCAGAGGAGCATTGAATGAAGAAATTATGCATAGCCGCTGTGTTGGCGCTGATGCCGATGAGCCTACTGGCGCAGGATTTTGACAAAGGAATGGCCGCTTACGAGGCCGGTGATTACGCGTCCGCATTGCAGGAATGGCAACCGTTGGCAGATCAGGGCGATGCCGAGGCGCAAGACAAACTGGGCTTACTGTACTACTTTGGCCGAGGTGTCCCAAAGGACTATGCCGTGTCTGTCACATGGCACCGTCTGGCGGCAGCACAGTATAACGCAGCCGCGCAGTTTAATTTGGGCCGTAGGTATGAATTCGGCTCAGGCGTTCCACAGGACGATGCAGAGGCCGCCAATTGGTACCGTCTGGCTGCAGAACAGGGCTATACGACAGCGCAAATTAATCTGGGCTTTGATTACCTGACCGGAAATGGCGTCTTCCCACAGGACTATCCCGAGGCTATCACTTGGTTCCGGCTGGCGGCAGAACAGGGTAACGCAGCCGCGCAATTCTATCTGGGCCGTATGTATGAAAATGGCCAAGGCGTTCGATGGTCCGGCGCGGAGGCAGCTAGGTGGTACCGGCTAGCGGCAGAACAGGGCCACATAAGAGCCCAATTTAATCTAGGCAGTATATACGATAACGGCGAAGGCGTCCCACAGGACTATGCGGAGGCAGCCAAATGGTACCGCGCGGCGGCCGAACAGGGCGACGCATTTGCACAAGATAAACTGGGCTTATTGTACTACAGCGGCCGAGGCCTCCCAAAGGACCCTGTTTACGCGTACATGTGGCTCCATATCAGTGCATCGCAAGAGCTAGAAGCAGCGGAAAGAAACAGGCTTACCGTCGCAAGCAGAATAACAATCGACGATCAAATGATTGCGCTTCAACTGGCCCGTGAGTGCATTGCCAAGGATTATAGGGGTTGCTGAATTAAGCTACTTAGCTGAAACTTGGCTCAATTTACCATAGCTTTGCGATCGCATAAAGCCGCCGTCCGGTTGGCAAGTCACTAGCGGTCAGACGGGTCGGATGCAGTCAGTTCAAACAGCGATAGTTTGCTGCTAAATGAGACCAATCATCCTAACCAGTCCTTACCCTGACATCAGAGCACTAGGCGCTATCCACAAATTGCCCTACACCTCAAACAATAGAAGAACAAGAAATCAACGGCGAAGCACCTTTTATGACGATCAAAGTAAATCCTGATGTCTTGATCTGGGCACGTGAGACCGCTGGTTTTACGTTGGAAGACGCTGCTGACAAATTATTCGACGATGGCGTACGTGCGACCGCCGTCGAAAAGTTGGCGGCGCTGGAAAATGGCGAAAAGGAGCCTTCCCGTACGCAGCTGACCAATTTTGCCAAACTGTACAAGAGACCGTTATTAGCCTTCTACATGGAACAACCACCGCACGCAGGGCGAAGAGGGCAGGATTTCCGACAAAGTCCTGAAAGCCGAACCAAGCGCGAAAATGCGATGTTGGACGCGCTTTTGCGTGACGTGAAAGCGCGGCAGGAGGCTATTCGGGACATCCTCATAGATGATGAGGATTTTGGCCAACATGAGTTTGTCGGTTCTGCGACGCTAACAACAAGCGTAGAGAGTACAGTGAAATCCATCTCTAGCGCACTTGGGTTTGACTATACGGATATTAGCTTGCGTCGTGGTGACCCTGACAAACTGTTCAAGCGGCTCCGTATGGAAGCAGAAGAAATTGGCGTATTTGTTTTGCTGTTGTCCGATCTTGGATCTCACCACTCCACAATTCCGTCCAGTGTGTTCCGTGGATTTGCCATCGCTGACGATGTCGCCCCGTTCGTAGTGATAAACGCAAAAGAGGCCAAACCGTCCCGTTCCTTCACATTGATGCACGAACTTGCCCACATCTGGCTCGGTACGACGGGGGTAAGCGGTCAAGCCTCTACCGAGACACCGACCAGCAAAATGGCCATGATTGAGCGTTACTGCAACGATGTAGCTGGCGAGTTCCTTTTGCCGTCCGCACACTTCCGCAAGGACATGCCAGCGTTCCACCCTGACGACAGCACGGGCGCAGAGGGTATTGTGGACCGTATCGCTTACAAGTGGTCCGTCAGTGGCCCAATGGTCGCTTATCAACTTTATAGGACCGGTGACCTTAGTGGTGATGCCTACGGCCGTCTCCGTGCGGTGTACGCAGCACGTTGGCAGACTGCACTAAAGAACCAAAAAGAAAAAATGAAGGATAGCGATGGGCCTAACCCGCACGTCGTGAAATCCCACAATCTTGGCAACGCTTTGTTAGAGGTTGTTTACCGTACCGTCCGCGACAATGCGCTGACCTACACGAAGGCTGCAAACTTGTTGGGGTCCAAACCGTCTGCGGTTGAACCCTTGTTGAGACGGTACGAAGCCAAGCGAAACAAGAGCGATCTGTTCTCCAGTACGAACGGCGCCTCTTGATGTTTCTTATTGATGCCAACGTTCTGATCACGGCGAAGAACACATACTACCCCTTAGAGCACATCCCGCAGTTTTGGGATTGGCTTATCAACAAAGGATACGAGGGCGAGATTAAGATGCCCCGTGAAATCTATGATGAGGTCGCGAACTATTCGGATGATCTAGCAGACTGGATCAAGGGCGAGGATGCCAAGAGCGCCCTATTACTCGAGGAGGACGCAGATCTCAGGCTAGTGCAGCAGGCGTTGCGTCATGGGTATCAAAGCAATGACGCCAAGTTCACAGATAGTGAATTGATTAAGGTAGGGCGTGACGCTTTCCTTGTTGGATATGGTCTTGCTGACAACAAAAGAACTATTGTCACCAAAGAAGTAACCAAACGAACCCGGCGTCTTGGCTCGACACGACTACCCGATGCTTGTGATGATTGCGCCGTGAGTTGGTGTGACGATTTCACGATGTACCGCGCTTTAGATTTTAACCTACGCTGACTGACACTGCTTGGTTGGCAACAATTATCCGAATGTCCGGTTCGGAGGCGCAGTGCTACCTTGCCACGAACTACCGCTTTTCGCTCTTATTGCCATTTTTCCTGCGCGACAGTTATGGCTGATTGGTGCTTGCCTCAAAGCCAGAAGCTATTGGTGTTTTCACCTTCGTTGAATTAGAAACCGTTAGATTGGCTACTAACATATCGTTCGTTTTATAATGGATGTTGTAAAACCTCTGAGAAGCGATGTTCATGTCTACCTGCACTAGAACTGATCAAAATGCTAAAAGCAAAACCTCAGTTGCTGCCGTCCGCTCGGCTTCCATTTGGGGTGATGGGCTTGGCCTGACTGAGAAGCAAGAATGCTTTGCCCAATTTGTTGCTGATGGGCTGAATTACAGTGCCGCTTATCGGCAAGCCTATGTGACGGATGACATGGTACCCAACACAGTCTGGCGGGAAGCACACCGGCTTAGTCGCAACGAAAAGGTCTCTGCGCGGATTGCGCAACTGGTCAGTGAACGAGAAGAGGAAAGCCGTTTGCGAGCCGCAACACGCGCCTGCAGGGTCTTAGGTCAGCTTGAAGAGATGATGCTAACCGGCAAGACCGACAATATCCGCCTTCGGGCTGCTGAAATGCTTGGCAGGGCAAGTGGAGTTTTAACCAACCCAACTGAACCGCACCGCGCAACGAAGACTGTCGATGAGTTGGAGCAGAAACTGGCGGCAATTTTGGCTCAGGCCAATTAATCATGGACAGGACGTAGGTGAATGCATCTTAAAAATCTGTCTACATCTAGCCCAAGCTTAGCCCGCCGCATCAAGGCAAGATGAATGTGAAGAGCAAGGGTGTCTTTGGATGTGATCAATTCCACAGAGTTCTATACCAGCTTAGACGCAAATCAAAATTTTTGCGTTAAACACAACAGGCCTTCTTGCCGACACATAAACTGCTGGAGTGCCGCGTAAAAAATGAATTACGGCGTCCTATTTTCAGGATGTGTAACAATGACATTCGCTGTGATGCAGAGCACCTGCCCACGATTAAGCTTATAGTTACCAAGATACATTCCACGTCCAACATAAGGTAATCGAGCACTGGAAGATCCTATTACCTTCGAAGTGCAGCTACCATTTTCATAGCGATAAACTGTAATACGATCTACGATTGTTGGAAATTCAAATGGGTTAATAATATCTCCAGATACCATGCATCCTATTGCATTGGGTTCCCCGTCGATCGCCTGGCAGTTATCCGTCACAATATTTAAAACTTGTATATCCCTACGTGACGTTACGTTTCTTACAGCCTGTTCAGGTGGATACTTTTCAAGGCATTCTCGTATAATCGCCCTTCGTAAGCTGGGATTTTTCCTCTCATCTACTCCACGCAACTCGCCGATCAAACAGCTGTTATAGTCGTCGTAAGACGTGAACCAACCAAAGAGGTCCGCATGTGCAGAATGCGCAAAGGAATTCATGGCTACCGCAGTAGCGGCTATCCTGATAAATGTTGAAATCATCGATATTGGCTTTCAAAAATACATCTTTATCGATTGTTAGACTGACAGGGTGAGCAGTCAAGCAGCTGTGAACTTTAGCTAGTAGCTAAAGTCAGGTCGCGTAAAGTGTGATGTGACACTGCCAATCTATCAATCAGTGTGCTTGCTGCGACCTGAGACACTGCGTTAGGAGCGCGTCCTACCAACACAAGTGCGCACCAGTCAAACGGGCTGACAGCAAAGCGCTGTCCGGAAGGTCGCCACTAGGAATTTTGCTTCAATGACCTGGCTTGGCTTAGAAAATACCGTGGATTGGACCAGCCGATGTATGGAGATTTCATGGCCACTTCTAGACCTTTGAACCAGACAACGGTCCGCAAAGCTGGGATGCGATGATCGTACGGTATCTCGATTTGCGGCAGTACACCGCAATTACCCGTATTCGCAGTGGATTTTGTAACCCAAGTGTAACCCATTGGGCTACTAACAGCGCCCGACAGGCATCTAAGTCTTTGAATTAAATGGTGAGCCGTGATGGGTTCGAACCATCGACCTACTGATTAAAAGTCAGTTGCTC
>CAYZKE010000096.1:0-9425 GCA_964478505.1 uncultured Loktanella sp. | reverse complement strand
TGTCATCCCTGATCGCGTCATAGTCGATGGCATCTGCATCAGGGTCGGTTCCGATTTTGTCATGGAATTTATCCTCAGCGATCACCACCCGCAGGTGCGACGCATGTAAAAGATCAAGCTGTTTGTTGATTTCATTCAGATTGCCGTAGGTAACCTTTTTCAGGTCATCAGCCATTTCGCGCAGCCTCTCGCGGACGTACCGCGACACGGCATCTATCTCGACGACCCTGTCGGATGCCGACTCGAGGCCATCCGGCCCTGTTTTATCTGGTGTATTCATTTTGAACTGACCTTGGGAAGGAAACTTCCGTTACGGTCGAGCGACCGGGATCACGTTCGTTGATCCCCGTCTTCTAGCCTGTGTAAACTACGCCTGACACTACGATAAGTCAACAAAAATGGCGCCCCCAGAGGACGCGCCATTAAGAATTTGTTAACAAATATAGAATGTTACCCGTCGTTCGCGCGCTGCGCCTCGATCTCGCGCCAGCGGGCCACATTGCGGTTATGGTCATCCAGGTTGGTCGCAAACGCGTGGCCACCGGTACCATCGGCCACAAAGAAAATATACTCGGTCGTATCAGGATCGAGCGCCGCTTCAATCGCCGCCTGTCCGGGGTTTGCAATCGGGGTTGGTGGCAGACCAGTGATCACATAGGTGTTCCACGGCGTTTCGCCGCGCAGTTCACTCTGGCGCAAACCACGGCCCAAGACACCTTCACCGCGCGTGATGCCGTAAATGACTGTGGGGTCTGTTTGCAGGCGCATGCCAAGGTTCAAACGGTTCACAAAGACGCTCGACACCTGACGGCGCTCATCGGGCACACTGGTCTCTTTCTCGATGATACTGGCAAGGATCAGCGCCTCTTCCGGGGTCTCCAATGGCAGCCCGTCCACACGGTTCTCCCAAGCCTCGGCCAAAATCGCCGCCTGCGTTTCCTGCATCCGGTTCAGGATCGACGATACCGTATCCCCTGGCGTGAATTCGTAGTCACGCGGGGCAAGGCTGCCTTCGGCCGGTGCCTCGGTCACATCCGCGACCAGACTGTCAATCTGTCCAAGCGCGTTCGCGATCTGCCAACTTGTTGCACCCTCGGCAATAACGAGCCTGAACGTGGCACTGCCATCGGCCTTGATGGCCTCATAGCTCGCTGGCGGTTCGGTCTCGCCCACCACAAAATCTGCCACCTCGACGAATTCATTGGTCGCAGGATCAAGTTCGCGCACATCGACAAGCGTCTGGTTGATCCCCACGCGATAGATCACCTCGGCACCGCACGTATTGCGGCCACCACGGGTGACGATATCAACAATCTCTTCCATCGACGCCGCTGCTGGCACACGGAAGCGGCCGAATTTCAGATCACCGGATTTTTCGGTGTAATCCGCGCCAACCTCAAAGATAAAGGCCGACGAAATCGCGCCCTGTTCCACCAGATCAGAACTCAGCGCCTTCATGCTGCCCCCGCGCGGCACCTCAAGACAAATGGCGGCGTCCAGCGGCCCTGCCGTGCGGTATTCACGGCTACCCCAGGCAATCACGCCCGCAAGCAGGAACAGCCCGACAATCAGGAACGTCAGCGCATTCGACGCGATATGACGCCACATTAATCCACTTTCCCGAAGACAACGCTGGCATTCGTGCCACCAAAGCCAAACGAGTTCGACAGAGCGATATCAATCTTGGCAGGCTTCTTTTCATTGGCGCAGAGATCGACAACCGTCTCGTAGTCCACGTTATCAAGGTTGATGGTCGGCGGCGCGACCTGATCGCGGATCGCCAGGATCGAGAAAATCGCCTCAATCGCGCCCGCAGCCCCCAAAAGGTGGCCGGTGGCCGATTTCGTCGAGGACATCTTCAACGATGAAGCGGCATCGCCCACCAGGCGCTCGACAGCACCTAATTCGATCGTGTCTGCCATCGTCGACGTGCCATGCGCGTTCACATAGTTGATCTGGCTTGGATCAATCCCCGCGTTGCGGCAGGCCGCGCGCATCGCACGTTCCGCCCCTTCATGGTCAGGTGGCGGCGCGGTGATGTGGTAGGCGTCACCGCTCAGACCATAGCCCAACACCTCGGCGTAAATCTTGGCACCGCGCGCTTTGGCGTGCTCATATTCTTCCAGCACGACGATGCCGGCACCTTCGCCCATGACAAATCCGTCGCGGTCAGCGTCCCAAGGGCGGCTGGCTTTGGTCGGATCATCATTGTGCTTTGTGCTCAACGCCTTACAGGCGTTAAATCCGGCAATCCCCAGTTCGCAAATTGCAGCCTCTGCACCACCGGCAATCATGACATCCGCATCACCATGCTGGATCAGACGCGACGCATCGCCAATCGCATGGGCCCCTGTCGAACAGGCGGTCACCACCGCATGGTTCGGGCCACGGAACCCGTATTTGATCGACACCTGACCGGAAATCAGGTTGATCAGTGCCCCCGGGACAAAGAAGGGCGACACGCGGCGTGGCCCTTTCTCGGCCATCATCACGGCGGTATTGGCAATCGAATTCAGACCACCAATCCCCGAGCCGATCATCACGCCCGTGCGCTCCAGATCCTCACGATCCTCAGGGGCCCAGCCGGAATCCTCAATCGCCTGCTGTGCGGCCGCCATGCCGAAGATGATAAAGGTATCAACTTTGCGCTGCTCTTTGGGATCAAGGTATTTGTCGGCGTTAAACGTGCCGTCGGTCCCGTCGCCCAAAGGCACTTCACAGGCATACTGTGTGGTCAGACGGCTAGGATCAAAGCCGGTGATCTTGCCAGCGCCGGACTGGCCATCAAGAATGCGCTCCCAGGACTTTTCCACACCATCTGCAAGGGGCGTGACCAACCCCAAACCTGTCACAACAACACGACGCATATTATGCCCTCACCTCTTGGCGTATTTGCCGACACTGATAGCGCAGCCAAGGGCCAAGGGGCAAGTGCAGCAAACCTGGATCGGCAAGGAATGCACAGATTGCAACAGGCGCCCGCCACGCGCTGTGATGAAATCAGCGCCACAGACTGATTCCTCTGCAGCACAGACTGCCCCACTAAAGCAAAACGGCGCCCCAAGGGACGCCGTTTCACAAAATCGGACGTAACGCTTAGCTTGCGCCGTCGATGAACTTAACCGCATCACCAAATGTCTGGATGGTTTCTGCAGCATCGTCAGGAATCTCGATCCCGAACTCCTCTTCGAAAGCCATAACCAGCTCAACAGTGTCGAGGCTGTCTGCACCCAGATCATCAATAAAGGACGCAGCTTCCGTCACTTTGTCTTCTTCAACACCAAGATGCTCTACAACAATCTTGCGTACGCGGTCTGCAACGTCGCTCATATTAAATCCTTACGTTTCTGTGGGCTCTCGCCCGTTGTTCCCTAGGCTTGTGCCTAACTTTATGCGCCCGTTACGGGTCGCAGCCTTATCTGCCCTGCACAACAATTGACGTGGCGTCACATGCACCGTTCAGCAAATCTGCGTGGCCTATAGCAGAGAATACCCGCTTGGCAAACGCTTTCAATCACCGAAAGTGATGATCTTCTAGATCATGGCCATCCCGCCATTCACATGCAAGGTGGTCCCTGTCGTATAGGCAGCCTCTGGGCTGGCAAGATAAAGCACCGCTGCCGCGATTTCCTCGGCCTCGCCCATCCGCCCGGCAGGAACCTGCGTCAGGATGCCGGATTTCTGGTCATCGGTAAGCTTGTCCGTCATCGCCGTCGTGATGAAACCGGGGGCAACGCAGTTGACCGTAATGCCACGGCTTGCCACTTCGTAAGCGATGGATTTTGACATCCCCACCATACCGGCCTTTGAGGCCGCATAGTTGGCCTGCCCCGGATTGCCTGTTGCACCGACAACGGAAGAGATATTCACGATCCGCCCCCAACGCGCTTTCATCATCCCACGGATCACGCCCTTACACAGACGCATCGTCGAGGTCAGGTTGACCTCCAGCACCGACGACCATTCCTCATCGGACATCCGCATGAAGATGTTGTCGCGTGTGATACCCGCATTGTTGACCAGAATATCGACCGACCCCATCAGGTCAGCGGCCTGTTTGGGCAGCGCTGTCACTGCTTCGGCATCGCTCAGGTTACACGGCAACACATGCGCGCGCGCGCCCAAAGACGCGGCCAGCTCTTCCAGCGGGGCCACACGGGTGCCCGACAGTGCAACGGTCGCGCCCGCATCATAGAGCGCCTTGGCAATCGCGCCACCAATGCCACCGGATGCACCTGTGACAAGCGCATTCTTTCCATTCAGGTCAAACATTTATACGTCCTTCTTCAACTTATGCTTTGATCGCAGCAACCGCTGCTACAACATCTTCGGGCGAGCTCACCGCCACCGCGTTGATCCCCCGATCAATTCGCTTGACCATGCCGGACAGGGCTTTGCCTGCACCGATCTCATAGACCTCTGTCACGCCTTGGGCGGCCATATACATCACGCTTTCACGCCAGCGTACCGAGCCGGTGACCTGTTCCACCAGCAAACGGCGGATCATTGCCGGGTCACTGACCGCTTTGGCCAGCACATTGGACACCACAGGCACCTTGGGCTGCGCGATCTCGACCGCATCCAGCGCAAGCGCCATCGCATCGGCGGCGGGCTGCATCAGACTACAGTGGAAAGGCGCGCTGACTGGCAAAAGCAACGCGCGCTTGGCCCCTTTTGCCTTGGCAATCTCGACGGCCCGTTCAACAGCCGCCTTATGACCCGACACAACCACCTGCGCGGGATCATTGTCATTAGCGGCCTGACATACTTCGCCATGCGCGGCCTCTTCGGCCACGTCTTTCACAGCGACAAAATCCAGCCCCAAAATCGCGGCCATCGCTCCGACGCCCACAGGCACCGCCTCTTGCATCGCGATGCCGCGTGCGCGCAGCAAACGGGCCGCATCTGCGACAGTGAACGCACCTGCCGCCGCAAGCGCAGAGTATTCCCCGAGTGAATGACCTGCCACAAATGATGCGGCCTCAACCGTGACACCCTCTGCCTCCAAAGCACGCATCACAGCCATCGAAGTTGCCATCAACGCAGGCTGTGCATTCGCTGTCAGTGTCAGCGTGTCCAGATCACCCCCCCAGATCAGACCAGAAAGATCCTCCCCCAGCGCCTCATCCACCTCATCAAAGACGGCCTTGGCCGCCGGATAAGCATCAGCAAGGGCCTTACCCATCCCGATTGTCTGTGCACCCTGCCCCGGAAATACAAATGCGCGCATGAAGCGTCCCCCAATCATTGCCTTTTATTGCCATGACGCTTACCGCGCCGCGCCCGTCTGCACAAGCAAACACGAAACTGCACAGCACCAAGAGCACAGGCGCACAGAACGTGCCCTTTGCATGATGACCAGACATGTTACCTATCCTGAAACTTTTTTGGAGATTGTTATGTCAGGCACGCAAACCTACGGCACAGTTACGAAAACATTTCATTGGCTCACGGCACTTTTGATCATCACCATCGTGCCGCTTGGGGTGGTTGCCTATAACCTGCCCTACGAAACAAACGAGCAGCTGGCCCTGAAAGCACAGCTGTTTTCATACCACAAAACACTGGGGGTGATCGTCTTTGCCGTGGCCCTGGCGCGCATTGTCTGGGCGTTGACCCAGACCAAACCGGCCCCGCTGCACCCTGACCGCAAATCCGAAACCTGGCTTGCCGAGACGGTACACTGGCTTCTTTACATCTCGCTGGTGGCTGTGCCGCTGACCGGTTGGATCCACCACGCCGCGACCGAAGGCTTTGCACCGATCCTGCTGCCCATCAGCCAGGACCTGCCCTTTGTGCCCAATGACGAAGCCGTTGCAAAACTCTTTGGTGGTCTGCACTGGCTGTGGAGCAAGATCATGGTCGGTTCAATTCTGCTGCATATCGCAGGCGCGCTCAAACACGTGTTCATCGACAAAGACGCCACCCTGCGCCGCATGTGGTTTGGCAAAAGCGACGCTGCTGGCCTTGGTCGTCACGTTGGCACATGGACAGCACCTGTTGCAGCGGTCGCACTTTATGTTGCCTTGACAGGTGCAGGCGCGGCAGCCGGCCTCTACGCTGCACCTTCAACTGCTGAACGGATTGAACTTGCCGAAGTATCCTCGGACTGGACTGTCACCGAAGGCTCCATCAACCTCACAATCACGCAATTCGGCAGCGCTGTCAGCGGCAGCTTCGCGGACTGGACCTCTGCCATCAGCTTTGATGAGACCGCAAGCGGCGTCATGGGATCGGTTGAAACAACCATTTCCATTGGGTCCCTGTCGCTGGGTTCTGTCACCGGCCAGGCGCTGGACGCAGATTTCTTCAACGCAGCCACCTTCCCCACCGCGGTCTTTACGGCCGACATTCTGGCAGATGGTGACGCCTATGTGGCTGATGGCACGCTGACGATCAAAGACATCACAGCACCGCTTGCCTTGCCGTTCACGCTGACACTTGAAGGCGACACGGCCACGATGAACGGGTCCATCACCATTGACCGGCGGACGTTTCAAATCGGCCAGAGCATGAGCGATGAAAGCAACCTCGCCTTCCCCGTGCAGGTTGACATCGCACTGACCGCAACCCGTTAAACGAAAAAGGCCGCGCTCCAATCTGGAGCGCGGCCTGATTGTTCCGTCAGACGGTAGTCTTATTCAGGCGCTTGCATCGCCTCGATGGAAATCATGACTTCCACTTCATCGCTGACGAATGGTGCGAATGCGCCGACTTCGAAATCGGACCGCAGCAATGTTGTTGTCGCGTCAAAACCGGCCCATTCCTTTCCTTCCATCGGATGCGTTCCAACCTGATTCAGCTTGGCATCCAGGACAACAGCTTTTGTGATGCCGTTCAGTGTCAGGTCACCCGTGATCAGCGCTGTGTCTTCGCCTGTCACTTCGATTCCTGTGGATGTGAATGTGACCATTTCGTCTTCGGCAGCATCAAAGAAATCGCCGCTCATGAAGTGGTCGAAGCGTCCCTCCCAGCCTGTCAGCATGGTGCGCACTGGGAAAGATACGTTAACCGAAGATGCAGCGGGATCTTCCTGATTGAATGCAATCTCGCCATCGAATCCGGAAAACATGCCGTAGGTGGTGGAATAACCAAGGTGGTCGTAGGTGAAGACGATCTGGCTGTGGCTTGCGTCCAGAACATAGTTTTCTGTTGTCGCAAATGCAGGTGTTGTCAGGGACGCAGCAGCAAGTGCCGCAGAGGTCAAAAGGGTTTTCATGGGGCTTCTCCAAGCTAAAAAGTGTTACGTGGAGGACAGATAGCTAATTTGATTGCGTTTCCTAGCTTCAAAAACGAACAGAAGCTGTTCACGGATACGGAAGGTTCCCTCAAACGAGAAAGGCCGCCCAGCTTGGGCGGCCTCAGCTTGCGCAAGATCGTCGCCCTACAAAAGATCTCTCGCCAAACGGTCGCGCAATGGCAGCAGTTGCGCCTCGGTTCCCTTGGCAACGCGAATTGCATTGGCAGAATCGTTGTAGCCCAGCAGCAGCTGCGATTGACCGCTGGTTTCGTCCATCTCGAGATAGATACCGCTGATCTCATCAAAGGTATAAAGCCCCACTGTTGTCGGGCTGCCGAAGCGGTTGGCCACGACCTCGCGGATTTCGCGTGCCTTGGTGTCGATGTGCACATCCGCCATCGACCCACGGCTGGCAAACCATAACAGATAGAACCCGATTGCCCCCATCAGCACAGCAGCACCGATCCGCATAAAGCCGAAGTTTCCGTCAAAGAACAGGGTCGGCAGTACCAGAACGCCGAAAGTCGCCGTCACCAGACAAATGCCAAAAAAGAAACTGATCGCCTGTCCGATCATGACCGACACAGGCGCGCTTTCGCGCGAGAGAACCTTGTAGCCCCAATACTGATCTTCGGTTGCAAACGGGGTTGCCCGCGCGACGTGATTGACAATGCCACCGGCGGTTATGTCGATATCTGCCATTCTGCCCACTCCAAACTTATTGATGACACGGTGCCGTGCAATCCGGGCAATAAAGCGGCAAGCACAAGGCGAGGTTAAGAAATCTACGATTGTTGCCAAAAGGCTGCTTTTCAGGGCCATTCATGGCTTGCGCCACGGCAATTGCCCTGTATAAGGCCCCATCCTTGCTGCAATATGTATGAACTGCGCAGGCTCTCGTGGATGGGACGCATGCAAGGAGAACCGCCCATCCTTTGAAATGCGCTGATAAATGAACTGGAGTTCACATGCCGCTATATGAGCATGTCATGATTGCGCGTCAGGACTTGTCCAACACGCAAGCTGAAGGCCTCATCGAACATTTCGGAACCGTACTTGCCGACAACGGCGGCAAGTTGCTGGAGAACGAATACTGGGGCGTCAAAACGATGGCCTACAAGATCAACAAGAACCGCAAGGGCCACTATGCCCTGCTGCGCACAGATGCGCCTGCTCCTGCTATTCAGGAAATGGAACGCCTGATGCGTCTGCACGAGGACGTCATGCGCGTGCTGACCATCAAGGTCGACGCACATGAAGAAGGCCCTTCCGTGCAAATGCAAAAGCGCGAAGAGCGCGGTGACCGTGGCGACCGCCGCGAGCGTCGCTAATCGTTGATCTGAGAAAGGACATCAATCATGGCTACTAAACCATTTTTCCGTCGTCGTAAGTCCGATCCGTTTGAGGGCGATAACGCCCCGAAGATCGACTACAAAGACACCCGCCTTTTGCAGCGCTACATCTCTGAGCGCGGCAAAATCGTTCCCGCCCGTATCACTGCTGTTGGTGCAAAAAACCAGCGCGCTCTCGCCCGTGCGATCAAGCGTGCCCGTTTCCTTGCCCTGCTGCCATACGCTGTAAAATAAGGAAAGCATCCCATGGATATCATCCTACTTGAGCGCGTTGCAAAGCTGGGTCAGATGGGCGAAGTCGTCTCTGTCAAAGAAGGCTATGCACGTAACTTTCTGCTCCCACAGGGCAAAGCACTGCGCGTAAACGCGGCAAACCTTGCCCGCTTCGAGGCTGAAAAAGCCCAGATGGAAGCACGCAACCTCGAAACCAAAAAAGAAGCCGAAGCACTGGCTGCAAAGCTTGACGGTGAGAAATTCATCGTAATCCGCTCTGCATCCGACGCAGGCTCGCTTTATGGTTCTGTCACAACACGTGACGCCGCAGAAGCCGCCACTGCATCTGGCTACTCGGTCGACAAAAAGCAGGTTGTTCTGCTTGGCGCGATCAAAGAACTCGGCTTGCACGACGTTTCGATCAACCTCCACCCCGAAGTTACAGCAACCATCACGCTGAACGTCGCACGTTCGGTCGAAGAAGCGGAACTGCAAGAAGCCGGCAAATCCATCGCCGAGCTTGCAGCAGAAGAAGAAGCCGCAGCTGAATTCGAGATCCAAGAGTTGTTTGACGATATCGGCTCTGCCGCATCTGACGACGACGATCTGGCCGAGACAGC
>CAYZKE010000095.1:5932-9480 GCA_964478505.1 uncultured Loktanella sp. | reverse complement strand
GGCGCATTCGCCTTTAACTGCCACCGCTTCTTTATGGAAAACCCGTCACTCTCGGGTCGTGGTTCAGCAGGCGCATCCGACGTGCCGCAGTTGACCCATACGGATGATTAGGCGTGGCATTCAAGGTTAACGCATTGCCCCAATTCTCAGCTTTGAACTAACCGAAAGGGTTTTACTTGAATATTCTTGGCCGAAAACTGGAAGCCTACTATTTTGATAAAAAAGTGAGTTATCACAAGCGATATGGCCACCCACAACCAAATTCGCCCATAGCAAATGTGATAATCACTGCCCTGACTTCTGGCGGTTTGGCGGCCAATGGCAAAGGGTCAAAGGGTTTCGTTACGCCTTTTTGTCAGGAATTGCGCAGACATGGCTTCGCAACCTATATTTGCACGTCGATCGACCAACTCGAAAAACTTGTCGAAGGCCAGAAAGCTTCAATCGTCGTACACCTTTACGGTGAGGACCATGTTGATATCAGATCTGATAGAATGGCTAAAGTCGAAGCGCAGGCTGCCGTTGTCTTTAACAGTGCCGAAATAGGTCCAGTCCTTGCCGACAAGCAAATGTCGCTTGAACACTTCACAAAGTTTGGCGTCCCGATGCCACCACCACCTGTCCCTGGGGTGCCCGTTTTTAGCAACGACAGAAAGGGAGCCTCCCGAGAAATCGCGATTTTGGAATCTTCAGACCTGCTGGATGAGAGCCGCTACAATCGCGCGATGATCGATACCGTGCAAACTTTTGAAGGACGTTCATACCACACATCTGTGCGATTAATGTGTATCGCCGACAGAGTTTTCAACGCGATGGTGCGAGCCCGACCAGTTGTACAAAATAATCCTAGCGTGCACACTGCGGATACACCACTGGACCCCAATCTGCTTAGCTACCTACAGAAACGATTGGTAGAAGATCATTACCAAGCATATCAGGACGTCGCAACGAAGATGTTCAACGCAACGGGACCCTGTTTTGCTGCGCATGATATCTTGTTTGACTCAAAGACCGCTGAACTTCTTGTCTGCGAGTCAGGTTTCAAGTTCTTCAATAAGGTCTTTCGCGATCATCTTGCTCCAATTCAGAAAGACCTCCCCTTTCATCAAGTTTTGTTCGACCAGAACACTTATGCAAACCAGGCAGCGCGCGTCTTTATTGATTGGATTGAGGAGCAGGGTATAGCAAGCAGTCAGTCCAGTGCGATACAGTAATGCACCTATGCATCCTGCCCCGGAATCAAGCAAAGGAATGCAGGCTGATCAACTGAATCCGAGTGCATTTCCAGTTTGTCGAAAATCTTCAAAGCTACAGTACTGCGTTGAAAAAGGCCCTAGTAATGGCTTGCCACCTTGTTTCAATTCGGCGAGCAGTTTTTCTAGTGCAAAATATTCTGTAGACCCCGACGCATGGCTTTTTGTCTCAATCGCCCACTGAATTTTTTGTGCGATGACCCCGTTGAATTTATAGTGACGGAGCGGCAGCAGGAACTCTCGAGAAGCTGGCAGACTGACTGAATGCGGACCAAAGATACCAGCACTTTCGCAAAATCGCAGCAATACCGGTTTTCTTATGTTGTTAAACGTCTTGGGAGGAAGCCCCATACTCGGCGCAATATTCCGATCAATCCAGTTCGCTTTGGGATTTAATCCATAAGCCAGCATGAGGCGTGCACGCACGCCACCGTAAATAACCTTGGGCGCTTTTGTATTGCGCAGTTTAAGATGCCTGCGACCGTCAAAGTACCAATCGCGTTTGAAATCAACCAGCTTGTCGCTTGTCATATCGAACAAATCTTCGATGCGGGCTGGGTACATATCCAACATCACCGACCATACGGCGCGGATATCGGTTTGCTCCATACGCGCAACTAGTTGCTGGATCGTCATTCCCGCAGGCAAATCAAGGAATTCATCAGCATCAAGATGGAGTGACCAGACATTTAGGCAGAATTTCCGCAAGAGTAAATTGCGCCATATTTTATCCATCCGAGCATTCACAAGATTTGGGTGTCCAGCCTCTTTTTGGGTTAAACGATCGCCGAAGCGCCAATTACTTGCCAACACGACGACATCTGGTTGTTCCGCCAAATATTCTTTTGAACCATCATCTGACTGGTCATCAATAAACATGAACCGATCCACCCCCAAGGCGCGGTAATGCGGTAGGAACGCAGGCAGGAAGTGCATTTCATTGTGTACAATGCCGGTCAAAGTGAAGGTGTGCGGCCGTTCAGGATCACCGGAAACGACAGTCAAATCGTCGAAACGTTCAAATATCGCAGATAACTTAGCAGACATGACCTCTTGCCTCAGAACCTTCACCAGAACTCATGTACCAATGTTTGCACCGGATCACACGATTCAATTACACTCTTGCCGCCAGAGGATGAAATAAAGCACTTCGTACCCCGCGAGGTTCAAACAGTTGACGCATACGGATGATTGATTGATACCGTTCCCCTGGGGATGAAGACCGAGGGTTCCGATGACACAAGCGCCTGCCGAGGAAACAATCGACTGGGGGCCGTTCGGGCGTCCTCTGTTTGAGGATGCTGCCGCCAAACGCCTTAGCCGCGTGGGTGTGATTGACGTGGGCTCGAACTCGGTTCGTCTTGTCGTGTTTGATGGTGCGGCCCGCTCGCCCGCTTATTTCTACAACGAAAAAATCATGTGCGCGCTGGGTGCGGGCCTGTCCCAGACAGGGCACCTGAACCCCGAAGGGCGCGTACGGGCGCTGTCGGCGATCCGCCGTTTTGCAGCGCTGGCCGAAGGGATGGGTATCCCCCCTCTGACAGCAGTGGCCACGGCAGCAGTGCGCGAGGCCAGCGATGGCAAGGAATTCCAGGAAGATGTCCTGCGCGAAACAGGCATCAAGCTCTGGATCATCGACGGACAGGAAGAGGCGCGCCTGTCGGCGCAAGGCGTGTTGCTGGGCTGGCCCGGCAGCTATGGTCTTGTTTGCGATATCGGCGGGTCTTCGATGGAGCTTGCTGATCTGGCGGATGGCCGCGTGGGCAATCGCCTGACCTCAGCACTGGGGCCGCTGAAGCTGCGCGAAATCAAAGGCGGGCGCAAAGCGGTCAAAGCATACGTACGCGAAACCATGGCGCAGTTGCATGACCAGATGGGCAACGCCACGGGGATGCGCCTGTTTCTGGTTGGCGGGTCGTGGCGGGCCATTGCAAGGGTCGATATGGAACGGCGGGGTTATCCGCTGACGGTGCTGCACGAATACCGGATGAGCGCGCGGCAGATCAGCAAGACCGCCGAATATATCCGTCGGTCCGACCTGAACGAGCTGCGGGCACGCTGCAATATCTCGGACAGCCGCATGACACTGGTCCCCCTTGCGACAATTGTCCTCAAAGAACTGATCCGCACCTTCAAGCCCAAGGATGTGGCGATTTCATCCTACGGGATCCGTGAAGGGATGCTTTATGAGCAGATGCCCCGTGCGCTGCGCGAACGCGACCCGCTGATCGAGGCCTGCCGCTTTGTCGAAGCAAAAGACGCCCGCTTGCCGGGCTTCGGGCGGGTCCTGTATGA
>CAYZKE010000095.1:0-5832 GCA_964478505.1 uncultured Loktanella sp. | reverse complement strand
TGGAAGCCGCAGAAACGCGAACTGAAATTGAGCCTGACCGAACACGCCCGACCACTCTTCGGCGAAGTTGCACAAGTCCGGTTTGAGGCATTGGCTACTGCGATGGATGCGACCAGCACTGTAGAATTCACCAAGTGACCGGAGCGGGATCCCTAAAGTACCGCTGTGATTCCACCGCCCGGCTGCCCCAAGGGCACCTGGCAGCTGCAGTCGCCATATTTTAAATCAACAATCGTTAAAAAAATGAAGTACCGTTTCCAGATAATGCGATTTTTTCGGCACATAAGTTAACTGGAAATTAATATATGCGATTTAGACATTCAAAAGTCCGATTTTTGCCGCATTTCATTCGCTTTTGTGGCATGATCGAAGGAGGCTAGAGTCACAGATGGTTCTAACCCGTGTTTGTAAAATTCTGCCGTGTTGGCAGGTAAGTGATTTTGGATGGTAAACGTGGTAGACGAAGCAATCAGATTTGATGTTGCAACGGCAGCAACAAAAGGCGAACGAGACTATCAAGAAGACAGTCTGATCGCCAGTTTCCCCCAAGGACAAGAAACCGGTTTTGCAGTGCTCGCCGATGGCATGGGCGGGCATATGTGCGGTGATGTGGCCAGTGCGCTGGTGATGTCCGAGGTATTTAGCCAGATCAAGATGAACGAAATGCTGCTGAGCAAACGCATCACCGATATCTCTGGCATTCTTCACATGACAGCAACCGCTGCCAACGACCGTATCAGCCAATACGTGAATGAGCGCCCTGACTCATACGGCATGGGCGCCACGCTCTTGGCGACCGTTATTCGCGGGGATGAGCTTTACTGGGTGTCGGTCGGCGACTCCCCGCTTTATCTGTTCCGTGAGGGTGTCTTGACCCAACTGAACCAGGATCACTCAATGGCGCCGCAAATTGACATGATGGTCAAGGTGGGCGCGATGTCAGAAGAGGTTGGCCGCGACCACCCCGACCGCAATACGCTGACATCCGCGATTGCCGGTCACGCTATTGCCAAGATCGACTGCCCCGATGCTCCAAAAACCTTGCGTACGGGCGATATCATCATCGCAGCAACGGACGGGCTTCAGTTTTTGTCGAACGACGCGATTGCCGCGATCCTGCAAGAGACTCACACAAAGCGCAGCATGGATATTACAAGCGCCCTTCTGGCCGCTCTGGACGAACTTGCAGATCCAGATCAGGACAATACCGCATTCACTGTGATCAAGCTTGGCGCAAGCCTGCAGATTGACCGGTCCGACACGGACGACTTGGAAGGTGCGGCGTTCTTCCAGCGTCACGCGGCAGCCACACCGAAAGCCCCGATGTTGGAGACTGTTGCCACCAATCCCGCATCAAGGAAGAAAGCAGAGACAGACTCGATCGACATTCCTCAAAAGCGCGTGATCCGTCTGGTGACATCGCAAACGCTTGATTTCGAACAGACCGCGGCACCAGAGGGAACCGGCGCACCGGTCTCGCCGAGCAAGCCGCAAGGCAACACAAGCTGGTATCGCCGCCGTACATCAAACGACTAGGCGCGCACTAAAGCTCTATTTCAGTTGTGTCAGGCTCGGGCTCCCACGCAGGGGCGTCCGGACTACGGCGCATGATGATATCGCCATTGGGCAGGATTTCGGGCGCTTCATAATAGCGAAGATCGTCAATCCGTTCGAGCAGTTCGCCGAACGCCGGACCGACCGACTGGACAAATTCACCCAAGGCGGGCCCCATCTGTTCAACGTTGTCCCGGAGCGCTTCCAGCGCAGGTTCCATCTCTGACATCAAGCCGCGCATCAGCATCCGTGCGCCCTCTTCCATGAGGTCGAGACCTTCGCCCATGTCGCTTTCGGGTGCATCCTCTGCCATGGCAGGCGCACACAAAAGCGCCGCGGCGACCGTGAGTGCAAGAAGCTGTTTCATACCGCTAAAATAGGAACGCAGAGGTACGATTACAAATCACAAATCAATATCAAGCACGACGGGGAAGTGATCTGACGCCATCAGAAGCGCTTCGCGGACTGCGTCATCCGCATAGCAATCGGGATGATCGAAAGGATGCCAGATCTGCCATTTTGGTGACTTCGCCAAGAGGCTTGGTGACACCATGATGTAGTCAAGCAGGGCCTGCAGATACGGCTGCCCTTTGCGTTTGAAACGCGCAGTTACCGGCGCGGCCCCGATCCTGCGGCCCAACACGATCTGCGCGTGCGGATCAAAAAGCCGCGTTTCGCCATTCTCGCCCAGCACAATCTCGACCCCTGAACGCCCGAAGAGCTTTTCATACTCGTCAAGCCCCGGACCGTCATTGAAATCGCCCAGCACAATCAGGTCGTCACCAGCCGCCAGATGCTGTTCGACGCGTTTGCGCAGCCAGACACATTGCGCCAGTTGTTTGCGGCGGTTGTGGATCGAAATCCGCGTGGCCTCTGCCGTGTTGCGCGCACCATGCGGCGCTTTGGATTTTGCGTGCACCCCGATCAGGCGTAGCAGCCCATTTGCAGTTGTCATTGCAATTTCAAGCGGCGGTTTTGACCAGACAATCGGGTCGGGATGGGCGTCCACATCGACATCCATCCGGAATTCCCCGTCAAACCGCGGCACGGATGCATCGCTTTGCGGGTCATGGCGTGCAGAGACAACATCAGGGTCGAAAAGCAGCGCGATCTCCTGCTGTGTGTCGTTGGTAAAGCCGGTCACCGCCTCGCGCGCGCGCAGACCGAAACGTGCGGCGAAATTTTCCAGCGCCACCCGCGCATCGCGACGGTTGCTTGTATCAGGGGCCTCGATGATCATGACCGCATCCGCGTCCATCGCGGTAAAGACGACGCCCAATCCGGCGATCTGCTCGGCCTTGGTGACATCCCAGCGTGCCGACCATGTGCCGTCGTCAATCAGCCTGTCATGGCGGTCAAAAAGGCTGTTGAACCATTCCACATTGTAGGTCGCGATCCTCACGCGTGGTTCCCCTGTATCTCTTCCCAGGCACGGTTGATTGCCACCATCCGCCGTTCTGCAAGCTTCACCGCCTCTTCGGGTACGCCGCGCGCCATCATCTGGTCAGGATGGGTATCGCGCACCAATTGGCGCCACGCCGCGCGTATCTCGTCCTTTGACGCCGTGGGGTCCACCCCCAGCACATCGTAGGGATCGCGCTCGGCTTCATCTACGAATTGCGCACGGATGCTGCGGAAGCGGCGCTCGTCAAAGCCAAAAATGGCCGCGACCTCATGCAAGAAATCGTCTTCCTTGGGGTGATAAACGCCATCGGCCAATGCGATGTGAAACAGCCCCTCCAGCAAATCGCGCAACGGGCTGACGTCATCGCCATACATTGCCTTGATGCGGCGTGCGTAGATATCGTAGCCCGCCACATCCTGGCGTGCGAGGTTGAACACCCGCGCCGCGTTCGCCTCTTCCGCAGCCGGGATCACGAAAACCTCGCGGAAGGCCACGACCTCATCCTTGGTCACCTGCCCGTCTGCCTTGGCCATTTTTGCGCCCAGCGCGATCACGGCGATCGCAAATGCCACGGTCCGATCCGGTGACGCGCGCAGTTTCTCGAAGACAGCCGACAGCCCCTCACCCTTGGCGAGTGCTGCGATTGCTTCGGCCATGCGGGACCAAATCGACATAAACTACGGTCCTTTTTACAGGCGTTTTTGCATCAGGACTAAATCAATCCAACGCCCGAACTTGAACCCCACTTCGGGCAATCTTGCAACCTCTGCGAACCCCATACGGGCGTGAAAGGCAACAGCGCCAGCGTTTTCGGCACTGCATCCGGCGAACATGCTGTGCTTGCCTGCGGCGGTCGCATGGTCGCAGAGCGCTTCCATCAACCGCCGTCCACCGCCCTGTCCGTACGCGTCTTGGTGCAGCATGATCGTGTGCTCGACAGTGAAACGATAGCCTTCGCCGCCCCGAAACGGAAAATACCGCGCAAAGCCCAGAACACGGTCATCCACCTCCCAGACCAGACAATCCTGCGCCGTCAGATCAGCCACTTCCCCATCGGATTTTTCGACCGGATTGAAAGTGATTGTCGTCTCGCGGATCGCATGGTTCCAGATTGCCGCGATCTGTGGTGCATCTGCCCGGGTCGCGGCGCGGATCATGCCAGTGTCCTGACCCCGCTGGGGGTGTCAAAGGTCGCCCGCAGGCCGAACGGCCCCGTGACCATTTCGACGCGGCTGTCGGCAAGATCCATCATTTGCATCAGGTCGGACGCATCAGGGTGGCTGACCTCCAATTTGCGCAACCGCACACCGCTTGGCGTCAGCCGTGCGCTGGGATGCTGCATGCCGGCGCCCCATTCAATCAACGTCGGAAAGGCCCCCTGATACGGCAGGCTGCCATCATCGGGGACAGTGATTTGCCATTGCAAATCGCCCCGCGTCAAAGCGCGCGCACTGCCCGCCGTTGCGGGTGCTTTGGCCAAGGCCGCTGCCAGATCATCGGTCTGGCAAATCCAGTTCGCAAGGCGCGGCGGGCCGGTAAAATCATCCAGCCCGAACCACGCATGGCCCGCCTCCGCCACGGCGCCCGGTTCCTTCGCAATTACCTCGAAATAGAGCCCATCGGCCAAACCGAGCAACCTATTGTAAGTGCCATAACGCGGATGTTGCCCGCCGGGTTGCAGGGTCACACCCAGCTGTTCTTCGACCCACGCCGTGCCTTCGGCAAGGTCGGTACAGGCAACGGCAAGATGGTCCAGTTTGATCATCATCCGCTCCTATGTGCGCGCACTGCGGATCAGGTTCAGAATATCCGCCGCCGCTTTGGGGATATTCGTGCCCGGTCCAAAGATTGCCTTCACGCCGCTATCATAAAGGAACTGATAATCCTGCTGCGGGATCACCCCGCCGCAGATCACGATAATATCATCCGCACCTGCATCTTTCAGCGCCTGCACCAGTTTCGGCGCAAGGGTCTTATGCCCCGCCGCCTGCGAGGAAATCCCGATCACATGCACGTCATTGTCGATCGCATCCTGTGCGGCCTCGGCAGGCGTCTGGAACAGCGGGCCGACATCCACATCAAAACCGATATCGGCAAAGGCGGTGGCGATCACCTTGGCCCCGCGGTCATGGCCGTCCTGCCCCATCTTGACGACCAGCATACGCGGTCGGCGCCCCTCTTCTTCTGCGAATTTTTCAACGCTTTCCTGAATAGCGGCAAAGCCTGCGTCGCCTTCATAGGCTGCGCCGTAAACGCCCGCCAATGTCTTCACCTCGGCGCGGTGCCGTCCGAATGCTTTTTCCATGGCCATGCTAATCTCTCCGACTGTGGCGCGGGCGCGTGATGCGTCGACCGCGGCTTCGAGCAAATTGCCGCCTTCATGGGCGCGGCGGGTGATTTCGGTAAGGGCAGCCGCGCAGGCGGCTTCATCGCGGGCCGCTTTTGTGGCCTCGATCCGTGCGATCTGCGACAGGCGCACCGCCTCATTGTCGATATCCAGAATGTCGATGGGGTCTTCGTTGTCCTTGCGGTACTTGTTGACGCCCACGACAACTTCCGTCCCGCGGTCAATCCCCGCCTGCCGCTTGGCAGCGGTTTCCTCGATCCGCAGTTTCGGCATGCCCGAGGCCACGGCCTTGGTCATCCCGCCCATTTCTTCGACCTCTTCGATCAGCTTCCAGGCCTGTTCCGCCAGATCATGGGTCAGCTTTTCGACGTAATAAGACCCCGCCAGCGGATCGACGACATTGGTCACACCGGTTTCCTCTTGCAGGATCAGTTGGGTATTGCGGGCAATCCGCGCGCTGAATTCGGTGGGCAAGGCAATCGCCTCGTCCAGCGCGTTGGTGTGCAGCGACTGGGTGCCGCCCAAA
>CAYZKE010000094.1:4418-9483 GCA_964478505.1 uncultured Loktanella sp. | reverse complement strand
TCTTTGGGCAGCGGGCTTTCGATTACATCGGTAATCCGCCCCGGACGCGGCGACATGACGACAATCTTGGTCGACAGATAGACCGCCTCGGGGATCGAGTGGGTCACAAAGCCAATCGTCTTCTCGGTGCGCGCCCACAGCTGCAAGAGCTGCTCGTTCAGGTGATCGCGCACAATCTCGTCCAGTGCGCCAAAGGGTTCGTCCATCAGCAAAATATCCGCATCAAAGGCCAGCGCCCGCGCGATCGAGGCCCGCTGCTGCATCCCCCCCGATAGTTGCCACGGAAATTTCTTTTCAAACCCCGCCAGATCAACAAGATCCAGCACCCGCGCCACCCGTTCGGCCTGTTCCGCCTTGGAGAACCCCATGATCTCAAGCGGCAGCTTGATATTGCCGCCAATCGTGCGCCACGGATAAAGGCCAGCCGCCTGAAACACATAGCCATAGGCCCGCGCCATCCGCGCCTCGTCCGGTGTCATGCCATTGACGGATATCTCCCCACCAGTGGGGGTTTCCAACCCTGCAATGCAGCGCAAGAACGTCGTCTTGCCACAGCCAGAAGGGCCGATAAACGACACGAAGTCCCCCTTGTTGATCTCAAGGTTCACGTCCTTGAGCGCATGGACAGGGCCATCGTTGGTTTGGAAAGTGAGGTCGAGGCCAGAAGCAGTTATTACGGTCAACGTAGGTCAATCCCCGGAATATTCTTAAGCGCCGTTCTTAGTTCGCCAATTGTCACGCCCATCATCGCTTCAACCTTCTGCATTCGGCCGTGAGGATAACCGATAAGGGTATTCAAAGCATCACGAACAATCGACAAATCGGTATCTGTTGGCGGCTCTTTCCAATTGTCATGGACGCAACGCATCTCGTCGCGCGAAACACCCATCAAAGTCTGAAATTCCCAATCTTCGACGAATGGACCATCACACATCACGCGCAGACAATCTCGGTAAATGGTTGTCTCCATCAAACCCCCGTCGCCGGAATACCGGTCCGCTCCACAGGGCGCGGCGCGGTCAGTTCCTTCCACTTCGACAGCGCCTTGTTCGTCGGCGTATTCGCCTCGCGTTTGACAAACTTGCCGTGGCCTTCCTGCGTACGCACTTCGCCATCATGGATCGCGACATGGCCCCGCGTCAGGGTAAAGCGCGGCAGGCCCTTCACTTCTTTGCCCTCGAACACGTTGTAATCAATCGCCGATTGCTGCGCGCCTGCGGTGATCGTCTTGGATTTCTCGGGATCCCAGACCACCAGATCGGCGTCGGCCCCCACCAGAACGGCCCCCTTGCGCGGATAGCAATTCAGCACTTTCGCGATATTGGTCGAGGTCACAGCGACAAATTCGTTCATCGTCAGACGCCCCGTGCCAACACCATGGGTCCAGAGCATCGGCATCCGGTCCTCAAGCCCACCTGTACCGTTCGGAATTTTCGTGAAATCGCCGACGCCATAGCGTTTCTGTTCAGTTGTGAACGCGCAGTGGTCGGTCGCAACAACGCTCAAAGAACCAGACTGCAGTCCGGCCCAGAGACTATCCTGATGCTGCTTGTTGCGGAACGGCGGCGACATGACGCGGCGCGCGGCATGGTCCCAGTCCTTGTTGAAATACTCACTCTCGTCCAGCGTCAGATGCTGGATCAGCGGCTCACCCCAAACGCGTTTGCCCTGCATACGGGCACGGCGGATCGCTTCATGCGCCTCTTCGCAAGAGACATGCACAATATAGAGCGGCACGCCGGTCATATCGGCGATCATAATCGCACGGTTCGCGGCCTCGCCTTCCACCTGCGGCGGGCGGGAATAGGCGTGCGCTTCGGGTCCAGTGTTGCCCTCGGCCAGCAGTTTGGCAGAGAGTTCGGCCACCACATCACCATTCTCGGCATGGACCATCGCGATGGCCCCCAGCGAGGCAAGGCGTGAGAAGGAGGCATACATCTCGTCGTCATTCACCATCAGCGCGCCTTTATAGGCCATGAAGTGCTTGAAGGTGTTGATGCCGCGGTCCTTGACCACGCTTTCCATCTCGTTGAACACCTGCTCACCCCACCATGTCACAGCCATGTGGAAGGAATAATCGCAGTTCGCGCGGCCCGACTTGTTGTCCCACATCTGAAGCGCATCATGCAGGCCCTGACCTGGGGCAGGCAGCGCGAAATCGACAACCATCGTGGTGCCGCCCGAGAGTGCTGCACGCGTCCCGCTTTCGAAATCATCGGTGGAGTATGTGCCCATGAAAGGCATTTCCAAATGGGTATGCGGGTCAATGCCGCCAGGCATGACGTAGCAGCCGGTCGCGTCGAGTTCCTCGTCGCCCTTCAGGTTCGGCCCGATCTCGATGATCTTGCCGCCGTCAATCAGAACATCCGCCTTATAGGTCAGGTCAGCGGTGACGATGGTGCCGTTTTTGATGACTTTGGTCATTTTATTAATCTCCCATTTCCCTCACAACTTAGCTGGCAGCTTCCGCTATTTGTTGGCAAGTCACTGCATCACCTTCCCACACTGAATTTGCTTCCCATGCAGTCCCCCTCAGTGCGTAACTCTCGCGATAATTGTCCAGATAGAAATCCGCGATTTGGCGCATATCTAGATTCACGGTTTCGACAATCTGCTCAATCCCATCTGCACTGTCGGCCACGCGAGTCAAAGTCGCTATCAGCAACAGGTTCTCGACTGATTTCTTTGAACTCTCGAAGACTTCTTCGCTCAATGCTTGTCCAGCCCATTCGACATTGGCGAGATAGAATGCTGCACATCTGACGTACTGGTAGGATTGTTCCGGTTGTCCGGCCATTATGGTTGCGAGCGGCACCATTCCTGTGTCCGCAGCGCCAGCCGTCGCAGTCGAAACGAAGAGAACCGCTGCTAGAGACTTCACCCGACAATCTCCGCCGTTTCCACAACCGCGTGGAACAGCACATCCGTTCCCGCTGCCGCCCATTCCGGTGAAATCTCTTCCGCCTCATTGTGGCTCAAACCATCCACACAAGGACACATCACCATCGCCGTCGGGTAGATATCATTGATCCAGCAGGCGTCATGCCCCGCGCCCGACACGATATCCATGTGGCTGTAGCCCAGCCGTTCTGCTGCATCACGCACGGCCTTCACACAGCCCTCATCGAAAGCGGGCGGATCAAACTGGCCGACGATTTCGGCCTCGAATGTCACGCCGATCTCTTCGCAAATCTTCGGCGCACGCTCCATCAGTTCGTCCACCATACCGTTCAACTTATCCAGCAGATGTGTCCGCATATCGACAGTAAAGACCACCTTGCCGGGGATGATGTTGCGGCTGTTGGGGTAGACGTCGATATGTCCAATCGCGCCCACCGCATTGGGCTGGTTCTTCATGGCAATTTCATGCACCAACTCCGTGATCAGCGCCAAACCGCGCCCGGCATTCTTGCGCATGTGCATCGGCGTTGAACCGGTATGGCTTTCCTTGCCGGCCACCGTGCACTGGATCCAGCGCAGTCCCTGACCGTGGGTGACAACACCGATATCCTTGCCTTCGGCCTCCAAAATCGGCCCTTGTTCAATATGAAGCTCGAAGAAGGCGTGCATCTTGCGGTCGCCAACTTTCTCGGGGCCTTTCCAGCCAATCCGCTCCAACTCGTCCCCGAAACGTTTGCCCTCTGCATCCACGCGATCATTGGCCCAGTCGAGCGTATGTTTGCCCGCAAAAACACCCGAGGCCAGCATGGCAGGGGCGTAACGGGTGCCTTCCTCATTGGTCCAGTTCGTTACAACGATCGGGTGTTTGGTCTTGATATCGAGGTCATTGAGCGTGCGGATCACCTCAAGGCCACCGAGCACACCCAACACACCATCATATTTCCCGCCCGTGGGCTGGGTATCCAGATGCGAGCCCACATAAACCGGCAGCGCATCGGGATCCGTGCCTTCACGCCGCGCAAACATATTGCCGATCTCGTCTACGCCCATGGTACAACCCGCTGCCTCGCACCAGCTCTGGAAAAGGTGGCGGCCTTCGCTGTCCTCATCGGTCAGGGTCTGGCGGTTGTTGCCTCCCGCGATACCGGGGCCGATCTTGGCCATCTCCATCAAGCTGTCCCACAGCCGTTCACCGTTGATACGCAGGTTCTCTCCGGGGGCTGGCATGGGGGCTCCTCTCTTCTGGTTTGACCAACTGGTCAAAATAACGCTAACAGAGAGGAAACATCAGTCAAGTTCTCTGCGCTAAATACTGGCAGATGCATCCATCACAGGCAAAATTGGGCAAATCCGGCCCGGCTTCGCCTGAATTTTGAGCAAAGGATCGGCATGACCAAAGCCCCCACCCGCATCCAGCAGCGCAATCGCGCGGCGATCCTCTCTGCCGGTCTCGATATTTTCTCGCAATACGGGTTTCGGGGGGCAACGCTGGATCAGATCGCCGATGCGGCGGGCCTGTCCAAACCGAACCTGCTTTACTATTTCCCTTCGAAAGAGGCCATTCACACGGCGCTTCTGGAACGTCTGCTTGAGACATGGTTGGACCCCCTCAAGGCACTTGACGGATCGGGTGATCCGATTACCGAAATCATGGGCTATGCCCAGCGCAAACTGGCGATGAGCCGCGATTTCCCCCGCGAAAGCCGCCTTTTTGCGAATGAGGTTTTGCAAGGCGCACCGCATATCGAGGACATCCTCAAAACCGATCTGAAAGCGCTGGTCGATGAAAAAGCGGCAATCATTCAACGCTGGGCCGATGAGGGGAAAATCGCCGCAATAGACCCGCATCATCTGATCTTTTCTATCTGGGCTTTTACCCAGCATTACGCCGATTTTGACGTGCAAGTGCGGGCCGTTTTAGGCGACAAAGCCCCGCATGACGGGGCTTTGACATTTCTCGATACGCTTTATGCCAAGCTGCTAAAGCCCTGATTACTCAGCCGCGACAGCGCCCGGATTATTCGGGTGCGTTGTCCAGTTGGCGTATTCTTTCTGCACCACTTTCCCTGTGCGCGGATCAACCTCACCCGGCTGCATCGCTTCCATCGTGATACAGTTTTCCACAGGGCAAACATCCACGCAAAGATTACAAGCCACACATTCC
>CAYZKE010000094.1:0-4408 GCA_964478505.1 uncultured Loktanella sp. | reverse complement strand
CATCTGATCTTCTCGATTTGGGCGCTGACACAGCACTATGCCGATTTCGACGTGCAAGTGCGTGCGGTTTTGGGAGAACGCGATCCTTTCCCCGATGCCGCCACGCATCTGGATCACCTTTTTCAACGCATGCTGAAAGTGGAACCATAACCGCGGTTCATGCGTTCGATCCGCAAAGAAAGGATCACACATGACCTACACACTGACGTTGCAAGAGATCGAACCTCTTACCCACGACACCCACAAACTGACTTTCAACCGCCCCGAAGGATTCGATTTCGAGGCGGGTCAGGCGACTGAGCTTGCGATCCAAAAGGATGGCCTGAGGGATGAGGGGCGCCCATTTACGATGACGTCGCGCCCAAACGACAAACATCTTGAGTTTGTTATAAAATCCTATCCCGACCATGACGGTGTGACCGCAGAAGTCCCAAACCTCGGCATGACCGATCAGGTCAGAGCCACACCACCCTTTGGGGCAATCACCGATCACGGGCCGGGTGTTTTCATTGCCGGTGGCGCGGGCATCACACCGTTCATCTCGATCCTGCGCAAACAGCAGCAGGAAGGCGGAGCACAGGCGCAGTTGATCTTTGCCAATAAATCCGAAGACGACATCATTCTTAGGGACATGTGGCAATCCATGCCCAATGTCGCCGAGACCTTTGTTGTCAGCAAGACAGAGCAGTCTGATCTCCGCCCAGGCCGGATCGACAAATCACTGCTGCAAGAACTGGTGGACGAAACAGAGCAACCTTTCTACATCTGCGGACCGGGTGCGATGGTGGACGATGTGCGGGATGCGCTGAAGACCATGGGGGTCGATGACAAGAACATCATCACCGAAGATGGCTGGTAAATCAGCAAAAAGGCCGCCCCATTCGGGCGGCCTTCTTGGCTTTCAGTGATTGCGCAACGCGGCGATCAGTTCGCTTTTCTTCATATCGCTGCGCCCCTCAATGTCCAATTCCTGCGCCCGCTCATACAGCGCATCACGTGTCCAGTCTTCGTAGGGTGGCTGTTTGCCCCCTTTTTCAGAAGGCGACTGGTCATCGTTTGCTTTTGCGTTCGCGATCCTTGCGGCCTTTTCCTTGGAAGCGCCATCTTTGCGCAGCGCTTCGTATGTTTCGTCATCCTTGATCGAAGGGCCATGATCTTTGGTCATTTTCGTATCTCCTTTGCAGGATCAACACGCATATGATGGCAGTGGTTCCCTATTCCGCCGCGACAGCACCCGGATTGTTGGGGTGCGTCGTCCAGTTCGCGTATTCTTTCTGCACCACTTTGCCTGTGCGCGGATCAACCTCGCCCGGCTGCATCGCTTCCATCGTGATACAGTTTTCAACAGGACAAACATCCACGCAAAGATTACAAGCCACACATTCCGCATCAATCACGCTAAATGTGCGATCCTCGGACATGGCAATTGCCTGATGGCTGGTATCCTCGCAGGCGGCATAGCAGCGCCCGCACTTGATGCAATCATCCTGATTGATCTTGGCCTTGGCCACGTAGTTCAGGTTCAGGTACTGCCAATCCGTCACATTCGGCACAGCACGCCCGACAACTTCTTCGACGGATGTATAGCCCTTCTCATCCATCCACTGGGACAAGCCGCTGATCATTTCCTGCACGATCTTGAAACCATAGGTCATCGCAGCGGTGCAGACCTGCACGTTGCCCGCGCCAAGGCTGATAAACTCGGCCGCATCGCGCCATGTGGTGATCCCGCCGATCCCGCTGATCGGCAGACCGCGGGTTTCGGGGTTGCGCGCGATCTCGGACACCATCGACATGGCAATCGGTTTCACCGCAGGGCCGCAATAGCCGCCATGCGATCCTTTGCCGTCAATTGATGGTTCGGGCGACATGGTGTCGAGGTTCACCGATGTGATCGAATTGATCGTGTTGATCAGGCTCACTGCATCCGCCCCGCCACGCATGGCAGCCGCCGCAGGTTTGCGCACGTCGGTGATATTGGGCGTCAACTTCACGATCACGGGCTTGTCGTAATACTGCTTGCACCAGCGCGTCACCATTTCGATGTATTCGGGCACCTGCCCCACGGCCGCACCCATGCCCCGTTCGCTCATCCCATGCGGGCAGCCAAAGTTCAGCTCGATACCATCTGCACCAGTGGCTGCCACGCGGGGGAGGATGTCTTTCCATGCCTGTTCTTCACAAGGCACCATGATCGACACGATCATTGCGCGGTCAGGATAATCAGCCTTCACGCGGGTAATTTCTTCAAGGTTCACTTCCAACGGGCGATCCGTGATCAACTCGATGTTGTTCAGGCCCAACAACCGCCGGTCCGCGCCGTAAACCGCGCCATAGCGCGGACCATTGACGTTGACGACGGGCGGCCCTTCGGAGCCCAGCGTTTTCCAGACCACGCCGCCCCAGCCGGCCTCGAAAGCGCGGCGGACGTTGTATTCCTTGTCTGTTGGCGGGGCCGAGGCCAGCCAGAACGGATTAGGGCTTTTGATGCCCAGAAAGTTTGTTGTCAGATCAGCCATTTTAGTTGCTCCCCATCAAGGTTGCATGAATATCCATCGCCGCATCCCGGCCTTCTGCGACAGCCGTAACCGTCAGGTCATCACCGCCAGTCGCGCAATCACCACCGGCCCACACACCCGCCTGGCTGGTCCGGCCCGCACCCGTCACGGCAATCTTGCGCCCTGCCAGTGCCAGACCGCCGTCGGTCATCAGCGTCTGTCCGATCGCCTTGAACACCTGATCGGCGGGCAGGCGCACAGTCTCGCCCGTGCCTTTCAATCCGCTACCGTCATCGCTGGTGTATTCCAGTTCGATCTCGCGGACCGCACCGTTGCCGTGGATCGCCACAGGCTGGGCGTTGAACATCAGCCGCACACCTTTTGACGCGGCCAGATCCTGTTCATAGGTGCTGGCGCTCATTGCCTCGCGCCCGCGCCGGTAGGCAATCGTGACGTTCTGCGCGCCCAATAATTTGGATTGCACAGCGGCATCAACGGCGGTCATGCCGCCCCCAATCACCACCACATCGCGCCCCACAGGAAGCGCCGCCAGATCACTGGCCTGCCGCAGCTCTTTGATAAAATCGACAGCATCGCGGACACCGTCCTTGTCCTCACCGTCACTGCCCAGCGCATTCACACCGCCAAGGCCGACGCCAAGGAAAACAGCGTCATAGCTTTCGGTCAGTCCGCCAAGCGAAATACCTTCGCCCAAACGCACCCCCGTTTGCACAGTGATGCCGCCAATCCCCAAAAGCCAATCTACCTCGCGCGCCGCGAAATCATCGGTTGATTTATAGGCAGCAATCCCGAATTCATTCAGGCCGCCTGCCTTGGCCTCGGCATCATAGATGGTCACATCATGGCCATGCATCGCCAAGCGGTGTGCACAGGCCAGACCAGCAGGCCCCGCGCCGACGACAGCGACCTTCTTTCCGGTTTCGGGCGCGCGCTCATAGGGGTGGCGCTGTTTGGCCATCAGCGTATCGGTGGCATGACGCTGCAGGCGCCCGATCTCGACCGGCTTGCCCTCGGCCATCTCGCGCACGCAGGCCTGTTCGCAAAGGTCTTCGGTCGGACAGACGCGGGCGCACATGCCACCCAGAATATTCTGGTCAAAGATGGTCTTGCCCGCAGCCTCGGGCGTGCCGGTGCTGATCTGGCGGATGAAGAGCGGGATATCGATATCGGTCGGGCAGGCCGTCACGCAAGGCGCGTCATGGCAGAAATAACAACGATCCGCGGCAACCGCCGCCTCATGGGGCGTAAAGGGCGCATGTAGATCGCCAAAGTTCTCGCCGAGTATATCGGCGGGCAGACGCGCTGCGGCAATTCCGGGGGTCATGGGGCTGGACATGGTGCAATCCTGATCTGGCTTCTCACCATCAGCCTGCCACAGTTTTATTTTTTATCAAATGGTAAATTTTTGGCAGTTTATGAAAACAGGCGCCGACGCCGTTCGCACGGGCAGGATGCCTCCGGCGGAAGTTTGATTAGACATGGAAAATCATAAGGTTAGATTAGAAGTGGAAACGCGGGACCACGTTGCGTTTGCCGAGTGTCAGCGCGTCCGCCACATGCAGCATCGGTGACAAATCCACCTCGGATGCATTTGTTTTGACCAATTCCGCCATCCGGTCATAGAGCGCGGGATACTCTCGATCTGCCCCCGCCGCGACCTCATTTCCATCAATCAACAGCCGCGCACCCCCATCATGAAGAGACAGCGCACCGGTGGTCGTCTCCACCGTGATATCCCAGCTTTGCGGGCCTTCCTGACGCCAGTCAAAATCACCCGTCACATTCTGTGTCCATTGCATATGCGCAGCAATCGGCGTGTCGCGGTTCTCGGGGAAAAACAGTTCAGCCGACCGCAAATGGATCGGCATCGGCAGGATTTCCGTGATGAT
>CAYZKE010000093.1:6732-9519 GCA_964478505.1 uncultured Loktanella sp. | reverse complement strand
GCGATGTTCTGGAAGGTGCGGGCGATCCCGAGGCGGGCCACCTGAAACGGCTTCATCGGCGGACGTTTCTTGCCGCGAAACCACACTTCACCTTCCTGCGGGTTATAGAAGCCGGAGATCACATTCAGCATCGAGGATTTGCCGGCCCCGTTTGGGCCGATAATGGCGCGGATCTCGCCCTCCTGGATATTGAACGAGATATCCTTGATTGCCTCAACACCGCCGAAACGCAGGGTAATATTGCGCATATCCATCAGGGTTTCGCCAATCTGGCGGCCATCTTCGGTCACATAAGGTGTCAGCATATCTTTCATTCCGCAGCCACCTTCATTGTCGGGGCGACGATGGCATTGCGGATGTTCAGCGTCGCTTTGATTTTGCCTTTGCGGCCGTCCTCGTAGGTGACTTCGGTCTCGGTATAGATCTCGGCGGCATCGCTATAGAGTGCGTTCACAAGATCATCGAATTTCTGCCCGACAACGGCACGGCGCACCTTGCGGGTGCGGGTCATTTCGCCATCGTCGGCGTCCAGTTCCTTGTGCAGCACCAAAAACCGATGAACCTGGCAACCCGCCAGCATTTCATCCTGCGCGACAGAGGCGTTCACCTCGGCCACATGCCCGTCGATCATCTCCAACACACGGGGATGCTGGGAGAGTTCCTGATAGGATGAATAGGCGATATTGTTGCGCTCGGCCCAGTTGCCTACCGCCGTTAGGTCAATGTTGATAAAGGCGCAGCAGCGGTCGCGGCCTGCGCCAAAGACCACGGCCTCAAGGATGTTGGGATAGAATTTCAGTTTGTTTTCAACATATTTGGGCGCGAAAAGCGATCCATCCGCCATCTTGCCCACATCCTTGGCGCGGTCGATGATCCGCAGATGTCCAGTGCTTTCCTCGATAAACCCTGCATCGCCCGTCGCAACCCAGCCTTCGGCATCCTTGGTTGAGGCGGTGCTTTCAGGGTTTTTATAGTATTCCACAAATACACCGGGTGATCGGTAAAACACCTCGCCATTGTCCGCAATCTTCAACTCGACACCGGGTGAGGGCACGCCAACAGTATCCGAGCGCACCTCGCCATCGGGTTGCTGGGTGATATAGACAGTCGCCTCGGTCTGGCCATAGAGCTGTTTGAGGTTGATCCCGAGCGCGCGGTAGAAATCGAAAATCTCGGGGCCAATCGCCTCACCGGCGGTATAGCCGATGCGAATACGGCTCAGACCCAGCGTGTTCTTCAGCGGGCCATAGACCAGAATGTTGCCAAGCGCATATGAGACCCTGTCGGCAAAGCTGACAGGTTTGCCATCCAGCAAAGCGGGGCCAACCCTCCGTGCGACATTCATGAAATGATCGAATAGCCATTTCTTGAACCGGCCCGCGTCCTCCATCCGGATCATGACCGAGGTCAGCTGGTTTTCGAAAACGCGGGGTGGGGCGAAGAAATACGTCGGCCCGATTTCGCGCAGATCGGTCAGCATTGTGTGCTCAGACTCGGGGCAGTTCACACAGAAACCGGTCCACATCGCTTGCCCGACCGAGAAGATAAAATCCCCGACCCAAGCCATTGGCAAATAGGCGAGAACTTCATCTGTCGGCAGGAGGTGATCAAACTCGGAGGAATTCTTGGCGGTCTCGATCACATTGCGGTTCGACAGCACCACCCCCTTCGGGCGCCCTGTGGTGCCAGAGGTATAAAGCATCACGCTGGTATGATCATAGGTCAGCGCATTTGTGCGGCGTTCCATCTCGGCGCGGTCGCCGCCTTTGGTGGCAATATCTGCATAAGATGTCATATGGCTGTGGTCATATTTGCGCAGACCGCGTCCATCGAGGTAGATCACGTGCTCGAGTGCTGTCACATCGGCGCGGACATCGGCGATCTTGTCCACCTGTTCCTGATCACCCACCACCGCATAGCGCGCGCCGCAATGGTTCAGCGCATAGGCGATCTCTTCTGCGGCAGCGTCTTGATAAAGGGGAACGGGGATGCAGCCCACTTTTTGAGCTGCGACCATTGCCCAGTAAAGGGCAGGGCGGTTGCGCCCGATAATGGCTATATGGTCACCCTCGCTGGCACCAAGGGTCAGAAGCCCAAGGGCGAAGGCATCAATTTCTTTTGCTGTTTCGGCCCATGTCCAGCTTTGCCAGATGCCGAATTCCTTTTCACGAAAGGCAGGTTTGTCGGGAAAACGTGCAACGTTACGTGCCAGCAAGGCCGGCACGGACTGCGGTGCATCACGCGACACGTCGGTTGTCATGAAATTCCCCCCTCCTGACGAGACTATGGGTAATCTGTGATCCTTGCTAGTTTTCTTCTCAATCCTAACGAATTCTTACAGCGCGCTTTCCGCTGTCACATTGCAAGGCTTTGCTGCTAGAAATTCCGCCATGGGAGTGACCGACATATCGCGCCACGACATGATCCTGTCGGGGCTGAACCTGATCAAACAGGCGATTTCCTTGCATGACGAGGAACTGCGCCTTGTTGTCGCCAACCGCCGATTTCAGCAAATGTTTTCCTTGCCCGATCGCCTCGTAGCACCCGGTGCGGAGTTTCGTGACATTGTCAGATATCTGACGGAACAGGGCGAGTATGGCACTGTCGACGATGTAGACGCTTTTGTTGATGAAAAGGTCCGTCTCGCCTTTACCTTCAAGCCGCATTATTTCGAACGCACGCGTTCAAACGGAACGGCCATCTCGGTCGAAGGCAGCCCGTTCCAGCAGGGTGGCTGGATTTCGGTCTACACGGATATCACCGAAACCAAGCGGCAAGAGGATTTCT
>CAYZKE010000093.1:0-6632 GCA_964478505.1 uncultured Loktanella sp. | reverse complement strand
GGCTGGATTTCGGTCTACACGGATATCACCGAAACCAAGCGGCAAGAGGATTTCTTTCGCTCGCATACCGAAACCCTTTCCGAAAAGCTGTTGCAGCGCTCCGAAGACCTTGCGCTGGCCAACAGGGCCTTGTCGGCCACAGTGAATGCGCTGGAAGTGGCCAAGCAAGAGGTCACGGATAGTCGCGAACATCTGGCACTGATGAACACGATGACACCGGGCCATATTGCGCATGTGAATGCGGCGGGGGTCTATACGCACTCGAACGGCAACCTACCCACGATCCTGCCTGTGGGCGAGCGCAAGATTGTCGGGCAGTCGTTTGAAAATGTGCTAGGCCCCTTTGTCTGGGCGCAGGTCGCCCCGCAATTCGCGCGGGTCTTGCAAGGCAAACCGACCACATCGGAAATCCGTGACGAGGCCTCGGGACGTTTCATGCGTCTCGCGATGACCCCCGACATGGCGGGGGATGGCTCTGTTCAGGGGGCCTATATCCTGACAGTTGATGTGACTGAAGAAGTCTCCGCCCGTGCGGCCCTTGCCCATGCGCGGCGCAAGGAACTGGCCACCCAACTGACCAGCGGGATGGCCCATGATTTCGCCAATCTTCTGACGATCATTCTGGGCCAACAGGCCAAGCTGGATGAGTTGGCGTCATTGCATCCGGCCCTGGCCGAGGTATCCGCGACAATCAATTCGGCGGCGAAACGCGGTGGCGAGTTGATTGAAAATCTCTCAAGGATCGAAGCACATCGCAGCCTTAATCCGGTGTCCGTCAAGGTTGCCGATTTTGTCGCTGATGTGCTGCAATTGGCACGCGCGGCCGTGCCTGATAATGCGGTGCTGAAGATCACTTATGATCTTCCCGATGCGCGCCTGACCTTTGATCCCGGCTTTGCGCAGGATGCCATTCTGAACCTTGTTCTCAATGCCGCCGAGGCGCAGGACGGGCCCGCGATGATCACCACGCGCATGCATCGGGCAGCGGACGGGATGCTGGAAATCATCGTTGCAGATAATGGCCCCGGGTTTTCCGAAGACGCGCTCGCCAATGCACTGGCCCCGTTCTATTCCACCAAAAGCGGCAAGATCGGGCGCGGTCTGGGTCTGACAACCGCTTTCGATTTTGCCAAATCAAGTGGTGGCACTGTGCGCCTGCGCAATCATGCCTCGGGCGGCGCTGTTGTGACACTGCGCATACCCTACACACCGGCACGCACCGTTGAGGCGGGGTTGGTGCTTTTGGTGGATGACACGCTTGATGTGCGCCAGACCATGCGCAGTTTCCTGCGCCGCTCGGGCCATGCTGTGGTTGAGGCGGCCTCGGTCGAGGAGGCGCAAAAGCTGATGTCGCTTGAAGGGCTGACACATGTTGTTACGGATCTGGCGATCGGCGAGGGCTCGGGCCTTGATGTCGCGGAGAAAGCGCCACCAGGCATACCGGTCCTGATCGTGACCGGCTTGCCGCCCTCTGACGCTTTGCATCAAAAAGCCAGGGCCGCGCATCCGGTTCTGCCAAAACCGTTCGATTTCGCCACATTCGAGGCCGCATTTTTGAGGGCCAGTCTATGAGCACGCAAGGCTATGTCGCCATCATCGACGACAACCCCGATATCCGACATATGTTGTCGGCGGCGTTGACCGATGCGGGTTTCACGACGCAAAGCTTTGCCCGTGCTGCGGATTTTGAACGCGCGCTCGCCACCAGACAGCCCGAAGTCTGCGTCGTCGATCTGGGCCTGCCTGACAAGGACGGCCTGAGCATTGTTGCAGCTTTGGCCAACAGCGCGACGGCCACCTTGGTGATTTCGGGCCGTTCGACCCTGCAGGACAAAATCGTCGGCCTTGAATTGGGGGCGGATGATTATCTCGCCAAACCTTTCGAGATACGCGAAGTTATCGCAAGGGTGCGTGCGCTCTTGCGGCGCAAGGCCCCGACAACTGCCAAGAATGAGGCCGAGAAGCTGACATTTTCGGGTTGGACGATAGATTTTGCGCAATTCAACCTGATAGATGCCGACGGCAACAGCACGCGGGTGTCGGCCAGCGAGGCGATGCTGCTGCGCATTTTCCTGTCCCGTCCAAACAGGTTGATCACCCGCGATCAATTGCGTGACGAGTTGAACGAAAAGAGCGACGCGGAATCCTTTGATCGCGCGATTGATGTGCGCCTGTCCCGCCTGCGTGCCAAGCTCAGGGACAGCACCAAAGACCCCAAAATCATCAAGACGATCTACGGCGCAGGGTATATCCTCATCTCGGATGTGTCCCCCGTCACGGCATGACCCAAAAATCCCTATCTTTTTGACAGATCTGCGTTTTAAGGGTTGTCTCACTCGCGTTTAGCGTGTCCGGTGTGGCATGAAGTTGAACGGCCCCTTTCTTTTCATTTTGATGACGCTTGTGATCGATGCCATCGGAGTGGGTATTGTCTTTCCCATTATGCCCGACCTGATGGACCGTGTCGGTGCCACCAGCACTGCGGAGGGCGCGTTGCTGGGGGGTATCATGATGTCGGCTTATGCGGCTGCCATGTTCCTTTTCGGCCCAATCATCGGCAGCTTGTCAGATGCCTATGGCCGCAGGCCCGTCCTGATTTTCGCATTGGTGACGTTGACCATCGACTATGTGATCATGGCGTTGGCAGGGACCTATTGGGTTTTGCTTGTGGGGCGTGTCCTGGCAGGGATGGCGGGTGCCACCTACATCACGGCCACGGCCTATATCGCTGATATTGCAAAACCCGAGGAGCGGGGGGCGGCCTTTGGTATGATCGGCGCGGCTTTCGGTGTGGGGTTTGTCATGGGCCCCGCACTCGGCGGCCTAGCATCGGGCTGGCACATCACGGCGCCATTCTGGATCGCTGCGGGTTTGTCTGCGCTCAATGTGGCCTTCGGGTTCTTCCTGCTGCCTGAATCGCTCAAACCCGAAAACCGGCGTCCCTTCGGGCGGCGCGATCTGAACCCCTTCGGAACTATTATGCGTGCCTTTCTTATTCCGGGACTTGCTGTGCCGCTGGTTTGTATCTTTGTGTTCGAATTTGCCAATATGGTCTACCCGACGCTCTGGGCGTTCTGGGGACGCGAGGTATTCAGCTGGGACGGTTTCACGATCGGGCTGACGCTCTCGGGATATGGTATTCTGATCGCTTTGGTTCAGGCAGGTATTCTGCCGCGTCTAACGGGGCGCTATGGTGACTACCAGACACTGCTGATCGCAACTGCCGCCGCCATAATCGGATTGGTGGGGTTCGGCGCTACAACGGCGGTCTGGGCTGTGTTTTTGTTCCTGCCCATTGCCGCTTTGTCGGATATGGCTCCCCCTTTGATTACTGCCTTTGCGGCCAATCGGGTGAACGAAGACCAGCAAGGGCTGGTGCAGGGTGTCATCGCATCCTTGTCGTCTGTCGCGGCCGTCACGGCACCGCTGTTTCTGACAGGTGTGTTCGAAAGATCGGTCAATGATGAGGGGCTTTATCTGCCGGGTGCGCCCTTCCTCTTGGCGGCGGTCTGCGTCATCGCCATTGTTCCGCTGATTTTCCGGCTCGATCCCAAACGTCAGGACCGCAAGCCTTAGGTCAGCGCAGTCCAAATCGGGCGACATCAACCTTGCAAGGGTGAACCCGATCCCAAAGTCCCGCGACCCTGCGGGAAGCGGGATGATCGGTGCGACCGGAAACGGCCCTGTTTACAAAGGCCAGACCACAAGGATCGTCGGCACCGCAACGCAGATCACAATGATCTCCAGCGGCAGGCCCATGCGCCAGTAGTCGCCGAAACGATATCCGCCCGGGCCCAGAATAAGGGTGTTGTTCTTGTGCCCGATAGGAGTGAGGAACGCGCAGGACGCGGCAACCGCGACGGTCATCAGGTAAGTGTCGGGGTTTGTGCCCGTCGCGGTTGCGATCGACATCGAGATGGGTGCGGCGATCAATGTGGTTGCGACGTTGTTCAGGAAATCTGACAGGGTCATCGTCACAACCATCAGCGCGACAAGCGACACCCAGGCAGGGTATCCTTCGCTCAGGCTCACAATTTCTCTTGCGATCAGATCGGCACCTCCGAAATGGTCGAAGGCCTCAGCCAGCGGGATCAGGCTGGCCAGCAGGACAATGACCTTCCATTCCACCGAGGCATAGACCTCGCGCGCACTGACAAGGCCGAACGCGATATAAGCGATCACCGCACCACCCAGCGCAACAGACAAAGGCACGAGCCCCAAAACCGCCAATCCGACAGCGGCCAGAAAGACAGCAATGGACAGGCCCGCCTTGCTGCGCTGGACAACCTCGGTCTGGCGTCCTTCAAGAGGCAATACGCCAAGCCAGTCAATGGCGTCCGCCACGCGGTCCGGTGGCCCGAGCAGAAGCAGCACATCACCGGGCCGGATCGGCAAAAGGCGCACACGGTCCTGAAAATTCCGCCCGCCCCGCGATACACCCAAAAGCGTCACCGCGTGGCGTTGCAGCAGATTGAGGCTGCGCGCCGTGCGCCCGTCAATGCGCGCACCTTCGGGCACGATGGCCTCGGTCAGCGTAAGACCGGGTGCAACGACACCGCCTTCGTGCTTTTCGGACCCTGCAAAATCAAGCCCCGCCTGACCCATGAAGGCCTCGATTGCCTTGGGGTCCCCTTCGACCACAAGAAAATCACCCGCCTGCAATTCAACACGTCGCGCAAGACCGCGGATGCGTTTGCCGCGCCGGATCAGGCCAAGAATATTGACGTCAGCGTCATTCGCTTTGGGGTAAAGATCAGCGACCAACATCCCCTCTTCCAAGGATTGTTCGCCGATCCGCAGTTCCGCCACATAGCGTCCCTGGCCGACTTCCTTTTTCTGGTCCATGACCGCGGTACGCGACGGCAAGAGCCGCCATCCGAACAGCGATACAAACGCAATGCCCGTTATAGCTACAGCAAGGCCGACAGGGGCAAAATCAAACATACCGTAGGGTTCGCCAAGGGCACTCTGGCGGTATTCGGATATGACAATATTCGGGGGCGTTCCGATCAAGGTGATCATGCCGCCGAGGATCGTCGCAAAAGAGAGCGGCATGAGCGTTTGCCCTGCCGCGCGCTTGGCCTTCTTTGCGGCTTCAACATCAAGCGGCATGAGCAGTGCGAGGGCGGCCACATTATTGATGATGGCGGACAATCCCGCAGCCAGCGCGCCGACAACAGCGATATGTAACTGGACGGGCCGGTCAGGGTTGATCAGCCGCGATGCAATCAGTTCCACTGCACCGGACGATGACAGACCGCGGCTGACAATCAGGACCAGTGCAATAATCGCCACAGCCGCATGCCCGAACCCCGAAAAAATCTCCTCGGTGGGGACAAGCCCGATTGTCGCCGCGATGATCAGTGCGCCAAACGCCACCAGATCGTACCGGATACGCCCCCAGACGAGCAGCGCGAAAACGAGGCCCAGTAGTACAAAAATCTGCGTCAGTTGGTCCTGCATGGCCGCACCCTAGAGCGCTTTGATCAAAGTGGAAATGCCGCTTTGTGAAACGAGCGGGATCATTTGCTTGAGCCTGACGGCTGCAGGATCGGTGGCTTGTCCGTTAAATCATAATCCTGCGGGGGTCGCCCAACAGACCGGCGAGATAGCTGACAAAGCGTGCGGCCTCCGCGCCATTGATCACGCGGTGATCATAGCTCAGATCAAGTGGCACCATCGGTTTGGGCTGAAAGGCCTCGCCATCCCAGACGGGGGTGATTTCGGTGCGGGTCAGGCCAAGGATTGCCACCTCGGGCGGGTTCACGATGGGGGTGAAGGCTGTGCCGCCGATGCCGCCCAGATTACTGATCGACATAGACGCGCCGCCCATTTCATCTGGGCCCACTTTGCGGGCTTGTGCGCGCGTCGCCAGATCGGTGATCTCGCTTGCGATTTGCCAAAGACCCTTGCGGTCCGCATCACGGATCACAGGCACCATAAGACCGTGGGCGGTATCAACGGCGATCCCGATATGGACATAGTCCTTGAGGATCAGTGTCTTGCCATCCGGTGTCAGCGACGCATTGAAACGCGGGAATTCGCGCAGGGCCCGTGCTAGTGCCTTGACCTGAAACCCCAGCGCGGTGAGCTTGACACCACGCGCTTGCGCCTCCGGTTTCAACTCGTTGCGCAGCGCCTCAATCGCCGAGACATCAGCGCGGTCGTGGTGGGTGACCTGCGGGATCATCGTGTTTGCAGCACTCAGATTGCCAGCGGCCACTTGCGCAAAGCGGCTGAGCGGTTCTTCGGTCACGGGGCCGAACTGACTGTGATCGACGTCCCAATACTTGCTGTGTTCGCTCGGGGCGGCACCGGGTTTGGCATCGCCCGCCAGATCCTCGCGGGCGATGGTGGTCCGGCCCAGATCGCGGGCCAGTTTTTCCAGATCAATGCCTTTTTGACCTGCAAGGGTGCGGACGGAAGGAGAGGCGATTACATCTGTCATCACATTCACCAGCTGGCCGAGATATATTGCGTTTCCATGAATTCGAGCATGCCCTCGTGCCCGCCCTCGCGCCCGAGGCCTGACTGTTTCACGCCGCCAAAGGGTGCTGCGGGATCAGAGACCAAGCCGCGGTTCAGACCGACCATGCCGTATTCAAGCCGCTCGCAGACCTGCAAGGCGCGCT
>CAYZKE010000092.1:0-9537 GCA_964478505.1 uncultured Loktanella sp. | reverse complement strand
GACAATGACAGCACTGGTGATGGCCTGCACGAGCGTGACGCTGACTGCGCCTACGGTGTTGCAGCTGGTGACACACTTGGCTTCCAGCCGGTGACCCACGAGATGTACGAAAGCATCGTGGCTGCCCGTCAGGCAGTGATCGGCAACTAAGCTATTTTCATGACGCATCCGGTAGCCCCTAGGGGCTGCCGGTATTTCTTTGCCCGGGGATTGGAATGACAGGTATATCGCTCAGCAGTGCGGCGCCGTCCGTGGACAGCATACAGACCGCCTATATGGCGCAGGTGCACCGCCGCAGGCTCTATGGTGGTTTGACGCTCCTGATTTTTGTCATCCTGATGGTTTCGGGCTTTAACGTTGCTGATGAACGCAACGCAGGCGGCTTTTGGGAAGGCTTGCACCAGATCGGTGACTATCCCGCTGATGTTCTTTCAGAGGCATGGGAAAAGCGCGCCGATCTGCCGGCCCTGATCGTCAAATATTTTCCCGCACTGGTGGAAACTATCAATATCGCTGCCGTCTCGACCCTGATCGGTGCGATTGGTGGTTTGTTCCTGTCGCTGCTTGGCACCCGCGGCCTGGCCAAATGGCCCCGTCTGATCCCGCTGTTCCGCCGCATCTCGGATATCATGCGCGCGGTGCCCGAGATCGTGATCGCGCTGGTCTTGATCTTCGTACTCGGTGGTGGCCCTGTCCCCGCAATGATCGCGATTGCCATCCATACCGCTGGCGCTTTGGCAAAGCTGTTTTCCGAAGTATCCGAAAATACCGACCTGAAAGCAGTCGAAGGGCTGTCCTCAACCGGTGCCACATGGTCACAGCGCATGCTGTTGGGTGTGCTTCCGCAGGTCGCACCAAACTATGTCAGCTACACATTGCTGCGGTTCGAAATCAACATCCGCGCATCGGCCATCCTTGGTTTCGTCGGTGCTGGTGGTCTGGGCTACGAGTTGCGCAATTCCATGGCATGGGGCCCCGGCCGCTTTGACGAGGCCGCCGCGATCTTCATTCTGCTGTTCGGAACCATCGTGTTCTTTGATCAGGTTTCAAGCCGCTACCGCAACCGCTTGACCGAGGGGCAAGGCCAATGACCGCCGTTGAACTGCACGACACAAAACTGGCGGCTGAGAAGCTATTTCAGCGCAAGCGCATCATCGGCTTTGGAATCCCTGCGGTCATCGCGGTTTACCTGACCTATATCTTCTTTGCCTTTGACCTTCCTGGTCTCGCGGAACGCGCAAATCTTGACAATGCGGTCACGCTTGCCTCGGACAGCTGGTCCCACAAGGTCCATGTCACCCGCGATAACCGCTCGGGCGAGATTACCTACGCGGTAGAGGGTGAACGCAAGGGCACCTATCCCGATGGTATGCGCCCCGCGTGGGTCAGTGGTGACGAGGTGACCACTATTGACTTGGGTGGTGACCATTTCGTCCGTTACCTGCCGGACAACCGGACCGAGATCGACATTCCGGGCTTCCCGTTGATCACGGCGCAGGCCGAAGGGCGCATTGTCACAACCAACCTGCCTGATGTCCTGCCGGACTGGATTTCCGCCACTGATCGCCGTGTTGGGATCACAACGCCAGAAGGCCGCATCACCTTGACGGGTGCACGGACCGAAGTGTTCAACTACTTCCCCGGATGGGAGCTGTTCTGGTTCACACTGGACAGCCCTTATCACGGGCAGGGCTTGGGCACGATCCTGTTCGGAGAGCAGCTCGACCCGAACCGCGGGAATATCGCGGGCGCTGTCTCGGACTGGTGGAACAATGCGATGTGGCGTCACAAGGATGTGGCATGGGCGATCGGTGAAACCGTCCTGATGGCCTTCCTTGGCACCATGGGTGGTGCGATCATCGCGCTGCCACTGGCCTTTCTTGCGGCCAAGCGCTTTTCTCCTGTCATGCTGCTGCGCGCGGCAACCCGCCGTCTGTTCGACTTTGTGCGCGGGGTTGATGCGCTCATCTGGACGGTGGTTCTGGCGCGCGCCTTTGGCCCCGGACCTTTGACAGGTGCTTTGGCGATCCTGATCACCGACACCGGCACCTTCGGCAAGATTTTCTCCGAAGCGTTGGAAAACGTGGACCAGAAACAGATTGAGGGCGTCTCTTCGACAGGGGCAAAGCCGCTGCAACGGTATCGCTTTGGTGTGATCCCGCAGGTGGTCCCGGTGCTCTTGGCGCAAATCCTGTACTTCCTTGAATCCAACACGCGCTCTGCCACCATTATCGGCGCAATTACGGGCGGCGGTATCGGCTTGATGCTGACGCAGGCCATCCAGACCCAGAAGGATTGGGAAGAAGTTGCCTATTACATCATCCTGATCATCGCTATGGTGATGTTCATGGATTGGTTCTCGGGCTGGCTACGCGGTAAACTGATCGGGCGCAAAGACTGATGCCGCGGCTTAGTGCGGAAAACCCTTTCATCCATCCTGAATGCGAGATCACTGACAGCACATTCGGCGCTTTTGTCGAGATCGGCAAAGGCAGCCGCATCGCGCATGGGGTTTTCGGCGATTACAGCTATTGTGACCGCTACGCCGATATTGCGAACGCGGAGATTGGCAAATTCGCCAATATCGCGGCCTTTGTCCGGATCGGTGCCACTGATCACCCGCTGCACACGGCCGCGTGCCACCACTTTCTGTATCGCTCTGCCGACTATTGGGATGACGCCACGAACGACGACGCGTTTTTTGCGCATCGCAAATCCCGTACCGCATATATCGGGCATGATACGTGGATCGGTGCGGGCGCGATGATCAAACCCGAGGTGACGCTGGGCCATGGTGCCGTTGTGGCGGCGGGTGCCGTTGTGACGAAAGATGTTGAACCCTACACCATCGTTGCGGGGACGCCTGCCAAAACTCTACGTCTGCGCCAGCCCCGCGACATTGCAGAGCGTATGATCGCGCTGGCTTGGTGGGACTGGTCGCACGACACGCTACGCGATGCTTTGCCGGACTTTCGCGTGATGACGGCAGAGGCATTTCTGGAAAAATACGGCGGTTAGCAAAGCGATTGGCTCAGGTGTCTTGAGGCCGCAAGAAACCCACAGTGATGGCTGACAGCGCAACCATCGTGGCCGCTGTTCCAAGCATCAGAACCAGTCCGCCGACCTGATAGGTGACCCCCGAAAGCAGTGTGCCCGCCAGCCGTCCAGCGGCATTGGCCATGTAGTAAAATCCGACGTCCATCGTGACCCGCTCTGCTTTGGTGAACGTCAGGATCAGATAGGAATGCAGGGACGAGTTCACCGCAAAGATACCACCGAAAGCGAGCAACCCGACAATCAATGTCAGCGTCAGCCACATCTGCGGCCCCTGTGCGAACATCGCGGCTGCCGTCAGTGCCGCAGGAACAACGGCAAGCGCCCAGGCCCAGCCGCGCGCAGCCGCAATGAGCTCTGCCTCGGGTCGGGTCTTTGCACGTAGAATGCGCGGCGCGTTGGCCTGCACCAGACCATAAAGGATGATCCACCCCGCCATGAAGGTGCCGATCAGAAAGAATGCGGCGCGGTTTCCCTCGGTCGTACCGTCGGACAGGACCGCATAAAAATAGATCGGTATGCCGACCACAAACCAGACGTCGCGTGCGCCGAACAGGAACACACGCGCCGCGCTGAGCAGGTTTACATTGCGCGACTTGGAAAACACTTCGGAAAACTTTGTGCCCTTGCGGCCCTTCGGCAAACCTGCCGGCATGGCGATCAAAACGGCCAACAGGATGACGGCAAGGATCAAAGCCATGCCAAGAACCGCCCAAACGAAACCCAAAGTCGCCAGCAGGGCCGCACCCAATAGAAAGCCAAGGCCCTTGACCATGTTCTTGGAGCCCGTCAGCAGGGCCACCCAGCGGAAAAGCCCGCCATCTTCTGACGGCGCCAAAAGCTTGACCGCTGACTTCGACGACATCTTGGCAAGGTCTTTTGCGACCCCGCTTGCGCCCTGCACCAACATGACGAAAACCACGGATGCACCAACCGCCCATGACGGATCAAGCTGGGCCAAAGCAAGCAGGGCCACCACTTGCAGGCCAAGGCCTGCATAAAGCGTTGATGTCAGCCCGAAGCGTGCCGCGATCCAGCCTGCGCAGAGGTTGGTGACCACGCCGGCAATCTCATAAAGCACAAAGAGATAGGCCAGTTGAACGGGCGAGAAGCCGAGCGTGTGAAAGTGCAAGAGCACCAGCATACGCAGCGCGCCATCGGTCAGCATGAACGCCCAATAGGCTGCGGTGACTGCAATGTAAGCGGACAGGCCCTCGGGCCGCGCAGAAGACTGGGTCACAGGCTGCGACCAACCATGAGGGCCACGTCAGCCAACCGATGGGCATAACCCATTTCGTTGTCATACCACGCATAGATTTTCACCTGCGTGCCGTTGATGACCATGGTTGAAAGCGCATCGACGATGCTTGATCGTTCGTCATTGGTATAATCGCTCGACACCAGCGGGCGTTCTTCATAGCCTAGAATGCCTTTCAGTGGCCCTTCTGAAGCAGCTTTGAACAGCGCGTTGACCTCTTCGGCGGTTGTAGCCCGCTCTACTTCGAACACGCAATCTGTCAGCGATGCATTGAGCAAAGGCACGCGGACGGCATGACCGTTCAGGCGGCCTTTCAGTTCAGGGTAAATCAGCGTGATGGCGGTCGCGCTGCCGGTCGTGGTCGGGATCAGGGAATTCAGCGCGGAACGGGCGCGCCGCAGATCTTTGGCCGGGCGATCCACGATTGTCTGTGTGTTTGTGACATCATGGATTGTCGTGATGGACCCGTGTTTGATCGTCAGGTTCTCGTGGATAACCTTGACGACTGGCGCAAGACAGTTGGTTGTACAACTGGCGGCGGTCACGATGCGATGGCGGTTTGGTTCATAGATATCGTGGTTGACGCCAAACACGATATTCGCAGCGTCACCATCCTTGACCGGTGCCGACACAACCACCTTCTTCACCCCGGCATCAAAGTAAGGGGCGATCTTTGCTTCGGTCTTGAACACACCGGTGCAGTCAATGACAACATCCACGCCATCAAGCGGCAAATCCGCGATCTCACGCGTGCCAATGAAGGGCAGCCGCACGCCGTCGATCGTGACGCTGTCCGCATCATGGGCAAAATCAGCCTTCCAGCGGCCATGAACGGTGTCGAATTCAAACAGATGCGCGTGCATTTCAGGATCACCAACCGCATCATTGATCCACGCGATTTCTGCCCCCTGTTCCAGCAATGGTTTCAGGGCAAGCTTGCCGATACGGCCAAGGCCGTTCAGGGCGTAGACAGTCATGTGGAAGGTCCTTCTTCAATAGATTGGCCAATCTCATCGACGGCCTTTTGAAATGACATACGGTCAAGCGACGAAAGCGGCAGGGCGGTAAAGGCGATCATGCGGTTGCGCAACGCGCCATAGGTTTGATGGAAGGCGAGGCTTTTTTCTGCGTCCGACCCCTCAACTTTGACCGGATCAGGAAGCCCCCAATGTGCGCTGATCGGTTGGCCCTGCCACGAAGGGCAGTCTTCGTTCGCGGCTTGATTGCAGACGGTGAAAACGAAATCGAAACGGGGGGCGTTGTCGCCTTGGAATTCGGCGATGTTCTTTGCGCGCAGAAGGGCGGTGTCATGTCCTTTATGTTCCAATACCTCGAGGGCAAAGGGGTTCAGTTCCGAGCGGGGCTTGGTACCTGCCGAATAGGCCACGAAGCGGTCACCGGCGAGATCGCGCAGGATCGTTTCTGCGAAAATGGATCGCGCAGAGTTGCCGGTGCAGATGAACAGGACATTGTACTTACGATCAGTCATTTGAGGGCCTTTGTCTTCTGCCTGATAGGCGTTCGGGACGCAGATTTCGGGGCGCCCCCTGCAGCATTCGTGCAGGAGGTAATCAATCGTTTCGCGCGCAGCGTCCATGTTGATGGAATAACGCAAGGATGTGCCAACACGTTCCTGGTTGATCAGACCTGCCTGCATAAGGGCGTTTACATAAGTGGAGAGTGTATTTGGCTTCAGCCCAAGTGCCTGCGCCAGTTCAGTTGCCGGAACACGATCAGGGTACCGCCGCATCAGCAGCCGAAAAAGGGCGAGCCGTTGCGGATGACCAAGTGTAGAGAGGCGGTTGGGAATCAATATATCCATAATTCATGTATATCTGAATTAAGAGTTCTGGAAAGTGAAGGTTTTGTGACTGCCTCGTCGGTCCTGACCCTAGGTTTCGAGCGTCAGCGTAACGCGATCCCCGACAAACCATGTGCGCCCATATTCTACAGGTTGGCCGAACTGGCCTGTATTCACACCGGACGACCTTAACAGCGGATCGCCCTCCGTGACTTGCAGATGCAGTGCTTGCGTGGCCGTGGCACGCACCGCTGTCAGACGGGTTGAGGCGCGGGTGTAATCCGCGATACCTGCCATCCGCAGCGCTTCTGTCACGCTACTTGTGTCACGCAATGCTTCGGTGATCCCCGCGATGCGATCCAATGGAAACAGGCTTTCAAAGATGGCAATCGGTTGGCCATCAGCCAGTGAGAGACCGTGATAGGCGCAGAGGGGTGCACCGGTCGGGACTTGCAAAGCCTTGGCTTCACCTTGTGTTGCAGCACGCTCGTCCAGCGTCAGAACACGCTTTTCCGGCCTGCGGCCTGCAGCGATCAGGTTTTCATGAAACCGAACGCGGTTGCCGATGGGGTAGTCTGTTGGCGTCGCTGCGACAAACGCCCCTGCACCGCGACGGGTCCGGACCAGCCCGTCATCCACCAAGGCCGCGATCCCGTGCCTGACCGTGTGGCGATTGACGCCGAAACGGTCTGCCAGCGCGGCTTCAGTCGGGAGCTTGTCACCCGGGCTATAGCGTCCTTCGGCCAAATCGCTGCGCAGGGCATCAGCGATGGCCTTCCAGATTGGGGTTTTACCTGAACTGTCACGCAAATTTCACAAAACTCTTCTGTCGCAAGACCACAAATGTGGTAAGATATGTATAGTTGTATAGTAAATGGAAAAGTTGTCGAGATGAAAGACACTTTACAAGAATATAATCCCCGCAAAGCGTGGATGAGCCTGCTGGCCAAAGCGCCGGAGGGTCGTGCCGCCACCTTGCTGGATGGGGCCATCACGCGCCCTGCCTTCACGTGGCTGCGTGCGCCAGAGATCGGCAGCACTATGGTGCGCGCCCGCGCGGGTGCCACGGGTGCGCCATTTAATCTTGGCGAAATGACAGTGACCCGCTGCGCGCTGACCTTGGACACCGGACAGGTGGGGCATGCCTATATTCAAGGGCGGCGCAAAGAAGATGCAGAAACGGCCGCTTTGATTGATGCGCTGATGCAAACGGCAATTTCGCAAACACTGCGGACATCAGTGCTTGAGCCGCTGGAGGCCGAAATGAACACGGCCAAGGCTGCGCGCGCGGCCAAGGCTGCGGCGACAAAGGTCGATTTCTTCACAATGGTCCGAGGAGAAGACTGATGCAGGCAGATACTCTTTCCGGCGGATTTACAGACCCGTCCATCGCATCATCTCACGCGTTCCGCGCCGTGATGGAGGCAATGGCACGTCCAGGGACTGTGCATGAGATTTCCGGCGCCGTGCCACCCGCACCGCTCTCGCCAGCGGCAGGCACCGTTTTGCTGACCCTCTGCGACACTGAAACGCCGGTCTATCTGGCGGGCGCTGCCGATTGCGAAGCGGTGCGCGTCTGGCTGGCCTTTCACACGGGTGCCCCTTTGGTGGGTCCGGCGGAATGCATGTTCGCTGTCGGCACATGGGATGCGCTTGCGCCGCTGTCGTCATATCCCGTCGGCACATCACAATACCCCGACAGATCAGCCACTTTGATTGTGGAACGCCCCGACCTTTCCGCAACGGGCGCGGCCCTGACCGGCCCGGGTATCAAGGATCAGGCGGCGCTTTCCCTGCCAGAGGTTGCTGCCTTCCAATCCAACCGCGCGCTGTTTCCGCTCGGGCTAGATTTCATCTTCACCAGTGGAGACTGCGTTGCGGCTCTGCCAAGAACGACAAAGGTGTCCTGATGTATGTCGCAGTCAAAGGCGGTGAACGGGCAATCGAGAACGCCCATGCATGGCTTGCCGAGGAACGCCGTGGCAACACGGATATTGCCGAACTCAGCATCGCGCAAATCCGCGAACAACTCAGCCTTGCCGTTAATCGCGTCATGGCCGAAGGCTCGCTTTATGATCCTGATCTGGCGGCCTTGGCGATCAAACAGGCCCGCGGTGATCTGATCGAGGCGATCTTTCTGATCCGCGCTTACCGGACCACGCTGCCCCGCTTTGGGGCGTCTGACCCTGTAGATACCGGTGCGATGGCCTGCGACCGGCGCATCTCGGCCACGTTCAAGGACCTGCCGGGCGGGCAGGTGTTGGGGCCAACTTTTGATTACACGCACCGTTTGCTGGATTTCAAACTGGCGGCGGATGGCCAAGTGCCAGATGCGCCTGCGCGCGCGGCGGATACCGGCGATGTGCCGCATGTAACGGGGTTCTTGAACCGCGAAGGGCTGATTGAAGAGGCCCGCCATGATGACACGCCACCGCGTGACCTGACTCGCGAACCTCTGGAAATGCCAGCAGACCGGCCCTTGCGCCTTCAGGCGCTTACCCGTGCGGACGAGGGTTTTACGCTTGGCCTCGCCTATTCAACGCAACGCGGCTACGGGCGCAACCACGCCTTTGTGGGCGAGTTGCGCATCGGTGCGGTGCCCGTTGAAATGGACATCCCGGAACTGGGCTTTGCCATCGAGATCGGCGAAGTGACCTTGACCGAATGCGAGACAGTCAACCAGTTCACCGGTTCCAAAACCGAACCGCCACAATTCACGCGCGGCTATGGGTTGGTCTTTGGTCAGACCGAGCGCAAGGCGATTTCAATGGCCTTGGTCGACCGCGCCTTACGGTGGGAAGAATTGGGCGAGGACAACGTTGGCGCCCCCGCGCAGGATGCGGAATTCGTGCTTTATCACGCCGACAACATTCAGGCGACGGGCTTTCTGGAGCATATCAAACTGCCCCATTATGTGGATTTCCAATCCGAACTGGAACTGGTGCGCAAACTGCGCCGCGAAGCAGGCGTCGATCAAGTGCAGGAGGCTGCGGAATGAACGCTTATAATTTTGCCTATCTCGATGAGCAGACCAAACGGATGATCCGGCGTGCAATCCTCAAGGGGCTTGCCATTCCCGGCTATCAGGTGCCTTTTGCCAGCCGCGAAATGCCGATGCCCTATGGATGGGGCACTGGCGGCGTGCAGGTGTCCGCCGCAGTCCTGACCCCCAAAGACACCTTCAAGGTCATTGACCAAGGGGCCGATGACACCACAAACGCGGTGTCGATCCGAAGCTTCTTTCAGCGCACCGCAGGTGTTGCGACGACTACCGCAACAAGCGACGCCACTGTGATCCAAACCCGTCACCGTATTCCCGAAGAGGCGCTGGGCGAAGGTCAGATCCTTGTCTATCAGGTCCCAATCCCCGAACCGCTGCGCTTTCTGGAGCCGCGCGAAAGCGAGACGCGCAAGATGCATAGCC
>CAYZKE010000091.1:0-9579 GCA_964478505.1 uncultured Loktanella sp. | reverse complement strand
TACCCGAAGAGGGCCTTGAAGCTTGCACCGGTATCCATATTCGAGCGCGCAAACCCGATCAAAGACAGACCCGACATTTCAACATCGCCAAGCCCGTCAGCGGCTTCGGCAGTTGATGTTGTTCCGCCGACTGCGATACCGACCGAGGCATTCGCGTTCACACGGTTTTCGACGCCGACAGTGAACGATGCTGCATCGACATCATAGCCGATAGACCCGGATGTCGCATCATAAGTCGCGGCCGATCCACCCAGTGACGCAAGGCCATAGAGATTTCCGCCCAACAGCCAGGACTGTGCGCCTCCGGCTTGCGAAACAGCGGCTGCGTCACCACCATCAATCGGGGCCAGACCGGTGATTGCCGCAACATGACCGCGCGCTGATTCAAAGCCCATCGCAGTGTAAGCAGGTGCAATCGTGAAGCCTGTGCTGGTCAGGGCCGCAGCTTGTTCCGCGTCGTCCAGCAAGAGCATTGCCGCGATGGCATCACCATACTCACCTGCATTACCCGTATCCCAGTAAGGCACGTTTGCGGCCGCATCAAGATAGCCCGCCAGTTTGAACTGATACGCGGAGTCTCTGGCCGCGGCAGCTTCAACGATTTCTGCAAAATCTGGATTGATCCTTAGCGTGAATTCACCGTCTGCGATGGTTCCGATCTCCAAGGTGAAGTTCAGGTTGGAGTTGCGCAGGTCTTCGATCGCATCGACAGCGAACAATCCGTTGGCCTCTGCTGCGGCGACGATGGCTTCAGGCACCAAAACGCCAGGGGCATAGGCCAGATCGCCCACGTCTACACCAAGCGCGGCAGCCAATTCCGCCAAGCGTGCGTCAGTGTCTTCCGCTAGCGCAAGGGTCCCGTAGGTCCATCCACCGCCTCCGATATTATTCCACGCAACAAGCGAGGATTCATCGGTGGGATCATTGTTATCATCCCAGAACAAACCCTCTGGCACCATCGTGTTGTCAAGGAAAGCGTCGCCGAAGAAAGTGCCGTAGACGTTATCGCCACCGCTTGAAATCCCAGTGAAAGTGATTGTGTCGCCAGTGCGAACCGTGGTTGTGGGCGTCGCCTTATCTCCCGAGAAGAAACCGATCTCGCCCTCGTTCCCGCCTTCACCGAACAACCCGTCTGGCAGACCTGCGCCACCCAAGAGTTTGGGGTCAAGGCCAGCAGTTTCCGTCAGGAATTGTACGGCAGCTGCCGCCTCAGGTGAGTCCCGCTCAAAGTCACCCATCGGGTTGCCATCTGCATCCAACAGTTCAAGTGTGAAGCTCGTGATCCGTGCACCCGTGAAGTTCGAGGTTTTGCCAAATGTGAAGTAATCGACGGAGGATGTGTCGACCACACTACCCACAGTTCCATTTTCGGGGTCTGTAATCAGGTATGGTTCGTTCGAGGTCTGGAATGTCATATCAAACGGATCAGGCCCAGTCAGCCATGTCTTGATTCGTTTGCCGGACCCTGGAGGTGAATCGCAATAGATACCCGGGTTGCTTGCCATCAAGCAGTTCGGGGCATCACTGCGCGAATCGACGCTCAGTTCGTCATCCTCATCAAGCAGCGTGTAATCTGTGATGATGACCTCACGTAGATCACCATCTACGGGTGGATTGGAACCGGGGACGCGCACCAAAGTGAATGTCACGGCCTTAACCCCCGGCTCAACAACACCCTCTTCGGGATCGACAAAAATAAGCCCGTCGCCCGATGTGCCGATTAACGGATTGTCCGATAGCGTATCGGCCCATGTTGTGGTGCACGCTAACGTCAGTGCGGCTACCGATCCTGCAGTGGCGAACCTGTTCTTTAATTGTGTCATTTCCACTTCCCCTACTGTTGAAACAATTCCTACGCATTCCAAAACTGGAATTCTTCAATAGTTAACGAGTGGTGAAAATCCGGCGATTGACATATGTCAAAAATTGAATGTTTTAGTGCGTGGGCGACTTTAGCGCTTAGGCCGAGGGAAACGCTGCTGGCGTGACGCGCTGGCACACGCGATCTAACTCTCGCTTTCGGCAATCAGGGGGCGTAAGCGTATCGTCATGAAAATTATTCGTCTTGAAGATGCCCGAACCCTACCGCTCTGGCGCAGGCCGACATCGCTTTTGTTTGTGATGGCAATGGCGATGCCGGTGGCCTTTGCGACGTGGTCGGCGCTGCTGAACAACTTTGTCATCGAGGTCGCGGATTTTGACGGTTCAGACATCGGCTGGCTGCATACGGTGCGCGAAATTCCGGGGTTCTTTGCGATTGGTGTGATTGCTTTGATCATGTTCATTCGCGAACAGGTTTTGGGTTTGGTTGCGCTGATCATGCTGGGCGCTGCGACGGCAGTGACTGCGCAGTTTCCGCAAATGGCCGGTATTCTGACGGTGACGATGCTGTCGTCCATCGGGTTTCACTATTACGAGACGGTGAACCAGTCGCTCCAACTGCAATGGATCGACAAGAAGAAAGCACCGCAGACGCTGGGCTGGATATTGTCGGCGGGATCGGGCGCAACGTTGATTGTGTATCTGCTGATTGTGCTCAGCTGGGAACGGTTTGGCCTGACATACAGCATTGTCTATTGGCTCTCTGGCGGGTTTACGGCCGTTGTCGCAACAATGTGTCTGCTTGCCTATCCGCAGTTTGAGGCACCGCACCCGCAGATCAAGAAGATGGTCCTGCGCAAGCGATACTGGCTTTATTACGCGCTGCAATTCATGTCGGGCGCACGGCGGCAAATCTTTGTCGTCTTCGCAGGTTTCATGATGGTAGAGCAGTTTGGTTTTGCCGTCGACGACATCACCAAGCTGTTCATGTTCACCCTTTTGATCAATATGTTTGCAGCGCCTCTGCTCGGTAGGATCGTGCAGGTCTTTGGCGAACGCCGCGCGCTGATTTTTGAATATGTCGGGCTGTGTGTGGTGTTCTTCGCCTATGGTGGCATTTACTATTTTGGCTGGGGCGTTTTGCTTGCGACGGGGCTTTATATCGTGAACCATTTGTTCTTTAGCCTCGCACTTGCGATCAAGACCTATTTTCAAAAGATTGCTGATCCACAGGACATTGCACCCACTGCGGCGGTGGCCTTTACGATCAACCACATCGCGGCTGTGTTCTTGCCGGCGCTGCTGGGCTATGTCTGGCTACAATCGCCGGGGCTGGTGTTCTTGATGGCGGCGGGAATGGCGATCATTTCGCTGTTGCTGTCCCTCCTTATCCCACGCCATCCGGCCCCGGGTCACGAGACCGTGTTTCAGGGCCGGCTTCTGGCGGCGGCAGAGTAGCCGAATTTAACGCCTCATTCGCCGGAAATGTATCCACTGTCCGATGGTCGCCCCCAGGAAGATCGTGGGGATTGCAAGGAGGAAGGTAACAAGGAAAGTGAGAATGGCGCTAATGGATATCAAGCCGAGCACAGCCGGCATAATCATCACGCCTCGATAGCCGAGTCCCAAGATCAGCATCGGCACCGCAAAGAACAACGATACGATTGTTGGCGCGATGATGATGGCGATATTGCCATAAAGACCAAGAAGAAGCCGTTTGGGCCACCTTAGGCCCCGGCCTGTTGTAGCGGCATATTGAAGCCCACCGACCAGTCCGGCGGGCAGCATTGCAACGAGATTGTAGTGGTTGTCAAAAAGGGTATTTGGCAGACCTGCACTCAGCAGCCATTCAACGGCGTAATAAGTCGCGGTGATTGCGAGAAGTGTCGGGAACATCGGGAAAGCCTTGGCAACAAATAATGGGATAATCGGCCATGGTCTGACTATCTTCAACCACCTTTTGCCTGATTTCGACCCAGACACTGCTGTGAGCACTGGCTGGATGCCGTATGGGGCACTATATGCAACTTGTTAAACAAGGAGTCACAGATGTTCTTCATGTCCCGCGCGAAATCTGAAATGGTAGCCAAGGATGCAGCACTGCCCGGCCGTGCACATGCGATCCCCACAGCCAAGACCCATCACGTGTTCGAGACCCCGCTGACAGGCGAGGTGCCCGAGGGCATGGAAGAAGCCATGTTCGGCATGGGCTGTTTCTGGGGTGTCGAGCGGATGTTCTGGAAACTGGACGGGGTGCAATCAACCATGGTTGGCTATGCGGGCGGATATACCCCCAACCCGACCTATGAAGAGGTCTGTTCCGGCAAGACCGGTCATAACGAGGTCGTGCGCGTGATCTATGATCCTGCGGTGATTTCCTACGACCAGTTGTTGCAGGTTTTCTGGGAAGGCCATGATCCGACCCAGGGAATGCGGCAAGGCAATGATGCGGGCACGCAGTACCGTTCCGGTATTTATGCCTATTCAGCGGCACAAAAGGCTGCTGCAGAAGCAGCAAAAGAGGCCTTTGCGCCACGTTTGTCGCAGGCTGGTTATGGTGCAATCACGACCGAGATCATCGATGCACCGCCATTCTATTTTGCGGAAGAGTATCACCAGCAATATCTGGCCAAGAACCCCGGGGGTTACTGCGGGATTGGTGGCACGGGCGTGACCTGCCCGATTGGCGTGGGTGCCTGACACGCGCGATACACTTCATATTGCCGCACGCATTCTGCTGCTGCCTGTCTTGCTGGGGCAGGCAGTATTCGTGCGCAAACGCTATATTGCATTGCCGGAACCAACGGGAGATCGCACAGGGACGATCGGACAAGGGCCGCCATTACGGCTTTTGATCCTTGGCGATAGCTCGGCCGTGGGGGTAGGTGTCGCGCGGCAAGAGCAGGCCTTGCTGGGGCAGTTGACCACGCATTTGGCCCCCCATGCGACCGTGACATATCATCTGCACGCTGTGACCGGTGCCAAGACATCGGATGTATTGGAGTGGCTCGATACGCTGCAAGAAGGGCCATATGATGTTGTCGTCACCGCTTTGGGCGTGAATGACGTCACAAAGGCAGTGTCGCTCGGGCGATGGCAGCAACAACAAACAGCTTTGTTTGATCGGCTGACGACACAGTTCGGTGCGCGTAAGATCGTGGTCTCCGGCCTGCCGCCGATGGGCCAGTTCCCGCTTTTACCACACCCGCTGCGCTGGGTATTGGGGCGTCAGGCGGCCCGCTTCGACAGGCATCTGCATGCGCTTGTCGTGGCACGGCCTGCCTGTACGATGGCGCGCATTGATCTGGGTCTGGATAAGACGAACATGTCCGAAGACGGGTTCCACCCCGGCCCTGCGGTCTATGCGGCTTGGGCTGAAGAGATTGCGCAGATCATCCTTGCAGACCGTGAATTGCTTGACGGGGCGCGGGGCGCGCCATAACGGAAAGTGAACCAGCGCAAGGGCAAGATGATGATTACCTATTCGGCTTTGACAACGATCACCGGTGAAGACCCGGCCTATGCCTTGGCCGAAGCGATTGAAGGGCTCGAGCCGGAACCGACAGGCATAGGTGTCTTCGAGATTGAAGACGGCTCAGGCCTTTGGGAGGTCGCGGCCTATTTTATGGAACGGCCCGATGCCGGAGCGCTCGCCGTGCTATCGGCCCTCTATGACGCAAAGCCCTTTAATATCTCGGAAATCCCCGAACAGGATTGGGTGTCAAAAGTACAGCGGGAGTTGTCCCCCGTGCAGGCAGGACGGTTCTTCGTCTACGGCACGCATGATGCAGACAAGGTGCCAGCCGATAAGATCCCTTTGCTGATTGATGCGGCCATGGCCTTTGGCACAGGGCATCATGGTACAACGAAGGGCTGTCTGGAGGCTTTCGACAAGTTGCTGACGGACGGTTTCGCCGGAAAGAACATTCTGGATGTGGGTTGCGGCACGGCAGTGCTGGCGATGGCCGCTGCCAAAGTGCTGCCTGATACGGTTCTCGCCAGTGATATTGACCCTACCGCCGTTGAAGTGGCGCAGGCCAATGTTGTCAGCAACGGGCTGCGGGACCGCGTGAACTGCGTTGTCGCAGCCGGTTTCGGGGCGCCTGTCTTGAAAGACAGCGCGCCATATGACTTGATTTTCGCAAATATCCTGAAGGCTCCGCTTATCGGTCTGGCGCCGGATATGGGGGCCAATATCGCAACCGGCGGCTATGCGATTCTATCGGGGATTCTCAATGAGCAGGCTGACGAGGTGATCGCCGTCTATGCTCAAAATGGGTTCAATCTTATTGAACGGCATGTGATTGTTGACTGGACGACGCTAATTTTAGGCAAAGTTTCGTCCAAATAGGGCCATATTGCCCAGATTAATTGAAAATTCACACGGTTGGTGCGAACGTAAAGATGTTGTTGTATTATGAGTAACCGTCAAACTTTGGAGGATGATTCGGTGCAAGCCCACGTCCCTTTTGATAAAAGACTGAAAAAGATCGTCCGTCGCCATGAGAAAATGGCGAATGGCGTTGTGCGGACAGTAAACTCTGACGGGTTGATCGTGGCCAAGCCGCGGCTCTACCGCCCGCGCTTCCCGCTCAAAGGTCTGTTGGCGGTTCTCTTCCTTGGCTTCCTGTTCAAGGGGTTCCTGTTCGCTTATCTGGGCGAAGCAGCCTACGGTGAGCGGGTTGCGGCACTGCAAGGCGGCACCGTACTTGAACAGGCCGGCGCTTGGGTGATGCAGCCCGATCCTGTGACCATGGTTGCAGCTGCGGGTATCGCAACAGTGCTGCCGCAGAATTAAGCCAGCATAACAGAAAAACGAAAAGGCCGCGTTCCAAATGGACGCGGCCTTTCGCTTTTGGTCAGTCGCTTTTGCTTAGCGTGCGGTGCGTGTCGCGATTTCTTCGATGTCGCCATATGTCAGGCCGATATCGTCCAGCTCACGGGCTGTCAGCTTGGACAGCGAATTGCGCGTGATACGGGCATCATTCCATGCAGCAACGGCGCTGAACATGTTCATGAAGAAACCAGAAATTTTGCCAGCGGATTGGCCAGCGACGGGGCGGGTTGTGTCAAAAGAGGCCATGGCCATATTCCTATTGTCTATGCTGCAGGTGCAGCGTTGATCTGATAGGGGGCATCTATGAGGGAAAGCACGGGTTGACTAGTGCCATCTTAGCATGGGTCATATGCGTTTTCATCATGCCTCATTTTTGTGCATATGCTGCCGCAAAGTATTTATTTATAACGGTTTAATGGAGGCGCTTTTCACCCTTTGAGTGCCGCATTCAGGCGGTGTGACCTTTTCGGCGCATAACTGGCGCTATGCCAAGCCTCTTGGTCTTTGTTCGCGTTTTGTGCTAGCGATACAATCAGAACAAAAAAAGAGGCGAGCGATGCGTGTTTTGGGGATCGATCCGGGCCTGCGGAATATGGGTTGGGGTATCATCGACGTGGCCGGATCACGGCTGACACATGTGGCCAACGGGATCTGTCACTCGCAGGTGGGCGACATGGCCGACCGCCTTTTGTCATTGCATCAGCAACTGACCGCAGTCTTGCAAAAGTACCAGCCGCAGGCAGCAGCAGTTGAACAGACCTTTGTCAACAAGGACGGGGCAGGGACGCTGAAACTGGGTCAGGCGCGCGGTATTGCGATGCTGGTGCCTGCGCAGGCGGGTCTGGTTGTTGGTGAATACGCCCCCAATGCTGTCAAGAAGGCCGTGGTGGGTGTTGGCCATGCTGACAAGGTACAGGTCGCGCATATGGTCAAAGTGCAATTGCCCGGTGTGCAACTGGCCGGGCCTGATGCAGCCGATGCGCTTGCCATCGCGATCTGTCATTCGTTTCATGTACAGTCTTCCAGTAGCCTTGCTGCCGCATTGGCAAAGGCTGGCGCATGATTGGCAAGATTGCAGGACGGCTGGACTATCGCGCGACGGATCACGTGCTGATTGATGTGCGCGGCGTGGGGTATATTGTTTACGTCTCGGATCGCGTGATGGCGGGCCTGCCCGCCAATGGCGAGGCGGTGGCGCTCTATACCGATTTGTTGGTGCGTGAAGATAACTTGCAGCTATTCGGTTTTACCACGCTGGTTGAAAAGGAATGGCACCGGTTGTTGATGTCGGTGCAGGGGATCGGGGCTAAAGCATCAATGGCGATCTTGGGCACTTTGGGGGCCGATGGCGTCAGTCGGGCGATCGCGTTAGGTGACTGGAATGCTCTGGCCAAGGCGAAAGGTGTGGGCCCCAAGACCGCGCAGCGCGTGACGATTGAATTAAAGGACAAGGCCCCCGGTGTGATGGCGATGGGTGGATCTGTCGCCGAGGCGCTGGGCGATGACGTGATCGAGGTGGATGCGCCCAAAGCCCCGCGTAAGGCGGCCGTATCACAGGGCAATCCGGCAAGTGCAGAGGCGTTGTCGGCGCTTGGGAACCTTGGCTATGCGCCGGGTGAGGCCGCGAGTGCTGTGGCTGAAGCGGCAGGGGCCACTCCGGATGCGGATACATCGACCCTGATCCGTGCTGCCTTGAAATTGCTGGCACCAAAGGGGTAGGGGATGGCGATGGACCAGCCTGACCCCACTTTGCGCGCAGCCCCCCGGCCCGAGGATGAAGACCGCGCGTTGCGGCCGCAAACGCTCGATGCGTTTATCGGCCAGCAAGCGGCGCGGGCCAACCTGTCGGTTTTCATCGAGAGTGCGCGCAGGCGTGGTGAGGCGATGGATCACACGCTGTTTCACGGACCGCCCGGCTTGGGTAAGACGACGCTTGCCCAGATCATGGCGCGCGAATTGGGGGTGAATTTCAGGATGACCTCTGGGCCCGTTTTGGCCAAGGCGGGTGATCTTGCGGCGATCCTGACCAATCTAGAAGCGCGGGATGTGTTGTTCATTGATGAAATCCACCGGCTAAATCCGGCGGTGGAAGAGGTGCTTTATCCCGCGCTGGAGGATTTCGAGCTTGATCTGGTGATCGGCGAAGGCCCTGCGGCGCGCACCGTGCGGATTGAATTGCAGCCCTTTACGCTTGTGGGGGCGACCACGCGGATGGGGCTTTTGACCACACCGCTGCGCGACCGTTTCGGGATTCCGACACGGTTGGAGTTTTATACCGAAGACGAGCTGCATGAGATCGTCACGCGGGGTGCACGTTTGATGGGTGCCCCTGCCGCACCTGAAGGCGCACGCGAGATTGCACGCCGTGCCCGTGGAACACCGCGCATTGCTGGGCGGTTGCTGCGCCGTGTTGTCGATTTCGCGATTGTTGACGGCGATGGCACTGTGACCCAAGCGATTGCAGACAGTGCGTTGACGCGGCTGGGCGTGGATCATCTGGGTCTTGATAATGCCGACCGCCGCTATCTGCGTTTGATAGCAGAAAGCTATGGCGGGGGGCCTGTGGGGGTTGAGACACTCTCGGCGGCCTTATCGGAAAGCCGCGATAGTCTGGAAGATGTGATTGAGCCTTATTTGCTGCAAAAGGGGTTGATCCAGCGGACGCCGAGGGGCCGGATGTTGGCGCAACTGGCTTGGACGCATTTGGGGCTGAACGCGCCCAAATCGCAGACGGATTTGTTTGGATAGAGGGCAGATGCCTCCGGCGGAAGTTTGAATGGACATGGAAAATCAGGCGATAGAGCAGCTTTTTACCCGCGCGGACGGTGCCTATGTGTTTTCCCGATGGGGGCGGCCGATCGTGCCGGTGGTGTTCGGGGTCGATGAAGCCTCGCTGGCGGTGTTCAAAGGCGCGATCGAGG